>DATHWJ010000503.1:0-6365 GCA_035460745.1 Ideonella sp.
GCGCGCGGCTGGACAGCCTGGAGATGGAGGACGACGGTGAAGGCGGCATCGCCTGCCCCAACGCCCGCCCCGACGAGCTGGCCGAGCAGCGCGAGCGGCTGGCCCACACGCTGGCCCGCATCCAGGCGCTGCCGGAGAGCCTGCGCATCGTGATGCAGCTGCAGGTGCTGAAGGACTGGCCGACTGATGCCGTCTGCAGGACGCTGGCGATTTCGCAGTCCAACCTCTTCGTTCGCATGCACCGTGCGAGAAAGCAGTTGACGTCGTGAGGGAGGATGATCCAGCCTCCACCGACTTGCGCAACGCCATGAGCCCAGCCAGCCCCCGCCGCATCCTCGTCATCGAAGACGAGCACGACATCGCCGCGCTGCTGGTGCTGCATCTGTCCGACCTGCCGGCGCAGGTGAGCGTGGCCTACGACGGCCGCGAGGGCCTGGCGCTGGCGCTGGGCAGCCGCTGGGACGCCATCGTGCTCGACCTGCGGCTGCCGGGCCTGGGCGGGCTGGACATCTGCCGCGAGCTGCGCGCGCAGAGCGCCTACGTGCCCATCCTGATGCTCACCGCGCGCGCCACCGAGCTCGACCGCGTGCTCGGCCTGGAGCTGGGCGCCGACGACTATCTGACCAAGCCCTTCAGCGTGCTGGAGCTGCAGGCCCGCATCAAGGCCTTGCTGCGCCGCGCCGCGCACCTGGGCCAGCCGGAGGCCGCCGCCGGCGAGCCGCCCGAGCTGGTCTGCGGCCGCCTGCGCATCCACCGCGCTCAGCGCCGGGTCTGGCTGGCCGAGGCCGAGGTCACGCTGACGCCGCGCGAGTTCGACCTGCTGTGGCACTTCGCGCGCCACCCGGGCCGGGTCTTCACCCGCGAGGAGCTGCTGGCCAGCGTCTGGGGCTACGGGCACGACGGCTACGACCACACCGTCAACAGCCACATCAACCGCCTGCGCAGCAAGCTGGGCGACGAGCGGTCCGAGGCGCGCTTCATCCACACCGTGTGGGGCGTGGGCTACCGCTTCGAGGCGGTGGTGTGAGCGCGCTGCCTTCCGGTGTGCCGCTGCTGCGCCGGCTGCACGTGCGCATCACGCTGGTGGTGCTGGCGCTGCTGATCGCGATGTGCTCGGCGCTGCTGATGCTGGCGCGCCACTACAGCATGCAGACGGCGCAGGAGGCCAGCCAGCGCATCAACCTCGACCTCGCGGCCTACATCGTCGAGCACCAGCCGCGCCCCTTGATAGGCGCCGACGGCCGCGCCGATACGGCGCTGCTGAAGGGCATGGCGACGCAGGTGATGATGATCAACCCCGCCGTCGAGGTCTATCTGCTGGACCCGCAGGGCCGCGTGCTGGGCCACGCGCTGGACGGCGCCGCGCCCATCTCGCCGCAGATCGACCTCGCGCCGGTGCATGCGCTGCTCGACGACCGCAGCGCCCGCGCGATGCTGCCGCTCTGGGGCGACGACCCGCGCCGGGCCGGTCAACGCAACATCTTCTCGGCCGCGCCCGTGCGGCGCGACGGCCAGCTCGCCGGCTACCTCTACGTCGTGCTGCAAGGCCTGCAGACGCAGACGCTGACCGAGAGCCTGGAGCGCTCGGGCGCGATGCGCCAGATGGCGCTGGGCCTCGCGCTGGCGCTGCTGCTCGCGGGCGGCGCACTGGTGGTGGCGCTCGTCAAGCTGACGCGGCCACTGCGCGAGCTGGCCGAGCAGGTGCAGGCGTTTCGTGCCGATCCCGCCGCCGGACTGGCAGCCGAGGCGCCGCTGCCGGACGGCGACGAGATCGCCGTGCTGCGCAGCGCCACGCAGCAGATGCAGCAGCGCATCGCCCAGCAGTTCGCCGCCGCCGAAGACAGCGACCGCATGCGCCGCGAGCTGGTCAGCAACATCTCGCACGACCTGCACACGCCGCTGGCCAGCATCCAGGGCTATGTCGAGACCCTGCTGCTGCGCGGCGACCAGCTCGACGCCGCCGCCCGCGAACAGCACCTGCGCGTGGTGCTGCGCCATGCCACCCGCCTGGGCAAGCGCATCGCCGACCTGTTCGAGCTCTCCAAGCTCGACGCCGGCCGGGTCGAGGCGCAGCGCGAGGTCTTCTGTCTGGCCGAGCTGCTGCAGGACGTGATCCAGAGCTACCAGCTGCCGGCCCAGCAGCAAGGCATCCGACTGAGCCTGGCCGAAGGCAGCCACCTGCAGGCCCAGGTGATGGCCGACATCGCGCTGATCGAGCGCGTGCTGCAGAACCTGATCGACAACGCGCTGCGCCACACGCCGCAGGGCGGCGCGATCTCGGTCGGCGTGGTGTCGGAGGGCGAGCAGCTGCGCGTCAGCATCGCCGACACCGGCAGCGGCATCGCGCAGCAGCACCTGCCGCATGTCTTCGAGCGCTACTGGCGCGCCAGCGACGCCCAGAGCACCGAGCCCGGCTCCAACGCCGGCCTGGGCCTGGCCATCGTCAAGCGCATCCTCGACCTGCACGGCAGCGTGGTGCGCGTGCAGTCGGCGCCGGGGCAGGGCACGCGCTTCGAGTTCTGTTTGCCGCAGGTGGGGTGAAGGGTGATGGGGCCGAGCGGCGCTGGCTCAGGGCAGGGGCGGCTCGTTCGTGAAGAGGGACTCCAGGTCGCGCGCCGAGTGCAGCACCCGCACGACATCGATGCCGTCGTCCAGCGGCAGGTAGAAGATCAGGTACCGGCCGAGGGGCATGCTGCGCAGGTGGGGCGCAAGCTCATCGCGTGCTCTGCCCATCTTCGGCTGCGTCGCGAGCAGTTGGAGCTTGCCATCGAGCCGGTCAACCCAGGCGTCCGCCTGCTGCAGGTCGCCCTCGGCGATGTAGTCCCAGATCTGTGCGATGTCCTCGCCCGCGAGCGGGCGCCGCAGGACGCGCGGCATGTCAAACCTTGGGAGTTCGCGCCGTGCCCGCACGCCTGGCGCGGCCTTCGCGCTTCACGTCGGCCGGATCCCAGGCTGCGCCCGGTCCGCTGGCCAGCCCGGCTTGCACGTCCTGACGCAGCTGATCCAGCTTGGCAGCGCGCAAACGGTCTTGCTCGTCCATCAGCCGCAGGGCTTCGCGTATCACTTCGCTGGCGGACGTGTACAGCCCGGAGCTGACCTTGCCCCGCACCATTTCTTCCAGGTGCGGAGTGAGATTGACGTTCATGCCCATGCCGTGCTCCTTCTCGGTAACGCCGGCATCCTAGCAAGAAATGTCAAAGATGGACATCTTCTGCGGCGACCCTCACGCCGGCCGCCACACCGGCGACTCCGCCACGCTGACCTTGCGCGGGATGATCTGCGCCCCGGTGAACGCGTCGGCGATGCGCTGCTGCTCGGCCAGCGCTTCGGTGTCCACCGGCTGCACGCGGTAGCTGCGGCGCAGGTTGGCGGCCGTCACGGTGGCGGCGTCGAGGCCGATCACCGGGGCGTGCCACTCGGCGGCCGGGCCGGGGTTGGCCTTGATCCAGCTGCCCGCGCCTTGCAGCTCGGCATAGACCTTGGCCAGCACGTCGGCGCGGCGCTGGGCGTAGGGCGTGGCGGCCAGGTAGAAGCGGGTGTAGCTGGAGAGGCCGGCGCCGTCGCGCAGGATGCGGGCGCCGGCCTGGCGCTGCACCGCCGCGAGGAAGGGGTCCCAGATGACCCAGGCGCCGACGCTGCCGGTCTCGAAGGCGGCGCGTGCATCGGCCGGCGTGAGGTAGGCCGGCTCGATGTCCTTGATCGACAGGCCTTGCTGGGCCAGCGCTTCGAGCAGCAGGAAGTGCGCGCCGGCGCCCTTGGCGAATGCGATCTTCTGCCCCTTGAGCTGCGCCACGCTGGTGACGGTCGAGTCCTTGCGCACGACGATGGCCTGGGCCTGCGGCGAGGGCGTCTCGATCGCGAAGTAGGTCAGCTTGGCGCCGGCGGCGAGCGCGAAGGGTGGCACCGCGTCGGCCACATCGGCGCTGAGGTCGATCGCGCCGACGTTGAGCGCCTCCAGCAGCGGCAGGCCGGAGGTGAACTCGTGCCACTGCACGCTCACCTGCAGCGGCGCCAGCGCCTTCTCCAGCGTGCCGCGCGATTTCAGGAAGATCATCAGCGTCGACGACTTCTGGAAGCCGATGCGCAGCTTCTCCGGCTCGGCCGCCAGTGCCGGGCCGGCCGCCAGCGGCAGGCCGGCGGCCAGGGCGCCGAGCAGCAGGCCTCTGCGGGCCGTGTCGTGGGGGATCTCGCGGGCTTCAGCGGGAGCGCCGTCGCGGCGCAGAATGGTTCGCATGGGGTACAGCCTGGGGCGGTGGAAATCCACCGAGGCTAGGCCGGTGCTGCCGGGCGCCCAACGAAGCAAAGCGAACAACGATATGCCGGGGTGTGCCCAGCCTCGCCTCAGGAGGCCGCCGGCGCGAAGACCCGCAGCCGGTGGCCGTCCGGGTCGAGCGCCAGGAAGGTGAAGCCGAAGTCCATGCGCGTGGGCGGCTGGGCCACCCGCAGCCCCTTGGCCCGCCACGCGGCGTGCAGCGTGCCGACCGTGTCGTCGCTGTCGACCGCAAAGGCGAGCTCGGCGCCGCCGCCGCCGGCCGTGGCTGCCGGCTCCACGGTGTGGGCGGCCCACAGGCCCAGCATCACGCCGGAGGACAGCGCAAACATCGCGAAGGTGGGCGAAGCCTCGACCGGCGGCTTGCCCAGCAGGTCGGCGTAGAAGGTGGCGCTGGCGGCCGGGCTCTTGACGTAGAGCAGCACGAAGTTGGGATCGGACATGACGGTCTCCTGACAGGGGTTGGGCAGCGCGACTTGCGCTGTTGAACCCATGCTAGGAAGCCCGTCTGTCAGTTTCTGTCAGCAGCGGCCAGGCGCCCTGGTCGGCTTTCACCGGCTTTCACCGGCTGTCACCGGCCTTCAGGCGGCGGTATGCCCTGCTGCTCGCGCCACTCCTTCAGCAGGGCCTGGCGCTGCCGCGGGTAGCGCTGCGCCAGCGGTGCCAGCGCCACGATGCGGTCGCTGCGGAAGTGCCGCACCGACTGGCGCAGCTCGCACCACGCCACCACCACGCGGGCGCGGTCGAAGAAGCCCAGCGCAAAGGGCCAGATGGTGCGCTCGCTCTCGCGCGACGACGCGTCGCGGTAGGTGATCAGCAGCTTGTGCTGCTGGCGGATGGCCTGCCGCACCGCGGCGACCTCCAGGTCGCCCGCCGCGATGGGCTGGCCCGGCCCGACCAGCAGCGCCGAGTCGCCGAGTGTCTCGCGCAGCTCGGCCGGCAGCACCGCGGCGATCTTCGCCAGCGCGTCGCGCGCCGCCGCGGCCAGGCGCGCATCGCCGCGGCCGGCCACCCAGCGCGAGCCCAGCACCAGCGCCTCGATCTCGTCGGCGCCGAACATCAGCGGCGGCAGCACGAAGCCGCCGCGCAGCACATAGCCCAGGCCGGGTGCGCCATCGACATGCGCGCCCTGGGCCTGCAGCGTGGCGATGTCGCGGTAGAGCGTGCGCAGGCTGATGCCCAGCTCGGCCGCCAGCGCCGCGCCGAGGACCGGCTGGCGGTGCCGGCGCAGCAGCTGGAGCAGGTCCAGCAGGCGTTCCGAGCGCGACATGGGCGGGCGCCTGCCTGAGCCTCAGGCGGCCGCAGCCATCAGCGGCTTCAGCAGCCGGGCCAGCGTCTTCAGCACCGCCTCCGGGGCTTCTTCGCACTGGGCGCGCACGATGGCGCCATCGACCAGCAGCGCCACGGCCTGCGCGTCGGGCTCGCGCTGGCGCGAGGCCGGCAGCAGCGTGGCGATCGCATCGGTCATGTCGCGCTTGTGGCGGCGGCTGATCGCCACCACCTCGGGCAGCGTGGCACCGAGCTCGCCGACGCTGTTGATGAAGGCGCAGCCGCGGTAGCCCTCGCTGCCGAACCACTCGCGCAGCGTGGGCACCAGCGCGCCCAGGCCCTTGCCGCGCGCCGCGCCGTGGCGCTGCAGCGCGCCGTTGAACCACGCCATCCAGCGCTCGTGGCGGTACTCGAGGAAGGCGATGATCAGCTGGTTCTTGCTCGGAAAGTGGCGATAGAAGGTCACCTTGCTGACGCCCGACTCGGCGATCACGCGGTCGATGCCGGTGGCGCGTATGCCGTCGCGGTAGAAGAGATCGTGCGCCGTCAGCAGGATGCGCTCGCGGGGCGGGCGGTCCGGCAGCGCGGTGCTGGGGTCGTCGGGGGCCATCCCGCCATTGTAGACAGACCGGTCTACATGGTCCAGAATCGCGCCTGAGCCGTGTAGACAACTCTGTCTACATGCCGACCTCCCCCACCGCGAAGGACACCCCGATGGAAACCAGACCTCCCCTGCGGCCATTCACCGAAGAAACCGCCCGCCAGAAGGTGCGCCTGGCCGAAGACGGCTGGAACAGCCGCGACGCCGCGCGCGTCGCGCTGGCCT
>DATHWJ010000504.1:0-9786 GCA_035460745.1 Ideonella sp.
CGTGCGGCAGGCCGTAGCCCAGGTACTGGCGCGAGACCGAGACCACCAGGCGCAGGTGCGAGAGCACCAGGCGGCCGGCGGCCTGCAGGTCGTCGTCGTCGCGCAGCTTGTGGGCAAAGCGGCTTTCTTCTTCCGGCGTCAGCAGCGGAATGCGGTTGACGGCCGTGATGTAGGCATCCAGGTTGCCAACCGGCGGAACCAGGGCCCACGGGTCGCGCAGGCTCAGGGCGGTGGAAGCGGTGTGTGTGTTCATCTCGGTGTCGGAGCGACAAAAGCTGAATTGGTTCCGGGGATATTAGCACTCGCTTCGGAGGAGTGCTAAAGCCCCAAAAGCCGAGGATGAGGGGTGGGCAGGGTGCTGATCTTGTGAGTGCTTGCTCACAAATATCACGTCGCAGAGGTGACCGCAGCAAGCGGCCCGCGGTGGTTCAATGCCAGACAACGCTGCCCGCGCCGGGTTCCCGGTCCGGCCCGTCGAACGCCGCCGTTCAGAGATCGACCCCGAAGGAGACCGTGATGCTGTGGGAACACTCCGCCAAGACCACCGACCTGCTGCAGCGCCTGGGCGCGTTTTACGAGCAGCACATCTACCCCAACGAAGGCCGCCACCATGACGAGATGGAAGCCTTCCGCCGCGCCGGCAACGCCTGGCAGCCCTCGCCGCTGGTCGAGGCGCTGAAGCCGGTGGCCCGGGCGGCGGGGCTGTGGAACATGTTCCTGCCGCACGAGCACCGCGGCGTGCCGGGCATCTCCAACCTCGATTACGCGCCGCTGTGCGAGATCATGGGCCGGGTCAGCTGGTCCGGCGAGGTCTTCAACTGCTCGGCGCCAGACACCGGCAACATGGAGACGATAGAGCGCTACGGCACCGACGCCCAGAAGGACCGCTGGCTGGAGCCGCTGCTGCGCGGCGAGATCCGCTCGGCCTTCCTGATGACGGAGCCGGCCGTCGCTTCGTCCGATGCCACCAACATCCAGTGCAGCATCCGCCGCGACGGCGACCACTACGTCATCAACGGCCGCAAGTGGTTCTCCTCCGGCGCTGGCAACCCGCGCTGCCAGATCTTCATCGTGATGGGCAAGACCGACGTCGACGCCGCCCGCCACGAGCAGCAGTCCATGGTGCTGGTGCCGCGCGAGACGCCCGGCGTCACCGTGCTGCGCCCGCTCACCGTCTTCGGCTACGACGACGCGCCGCACGGCCACATGGAGGTGTTGCTGGAGGACGTGCGGGTGCCAGTCGAGAACATCCTGCTCGGCGAGGGCCGCGGTTTCGAGATCGCCCAGGGCCGCCTCGGCCCGGGCCGCATCCACCACTGCATGCGCTCGATAGGCGCCGCCGAACGCGCGCTGGAGATGATGGTCGACCGCCTGCAGACCCGCACCGCCTTCGGCCGCGAGCTCTCGGCGCAGTCGATCTGGCACGAGCGCATCGCCGAGTCGCGCTGCATGATCGACCAGGCCCGGCTGCTGACGCTGCAGGCCGCCCACATGATGGACACGGTGGGCAACAAGGCCGCACGGGCCCAGATCGCGATGATCAAGGTCGTCGCCCCCAACGTCTCCTGCCAGGTGGTGGACTGGGCCATCCAGGCCCACGGCGCGGCGGGTGTCAGCCAGGACTTCTGGCTGGCCGAGGCGTATGCGCATCAGCGGACGGTGCGCATCGTCGATGGGCCGGATGAGGTGCACCGGAATGCGATTGCGAAGATCGAGTTGGCGAAGCGGACGGCTGCGCGGGGGTTGTTGGCGGGCTGAGCATCGGAGCGTTGAGATGGGCAGCGGAGCGGCTGAGCCGGCCCTGCGCTGAGCGGCGGCTGGGTGCGGCGGTCGGCTTCGCCGACTGCTCTCGGTGCTCGGTTGGAGGGCCGCGGCGCCGACTCCTCTTCGCTCGCTGCGCTCGCTTCGATCGATGGCGCCGAGTCAGATATTGAGGCGCGCTGCGCGCGCCGGCCCTCCAACCTCCGCGCCTCGACGCCTCGCACAGCCGCCGCTCAGCGCAGCGCCGGCTCAGCATGCACACCTGTTGGCATGCGAAGAAACGCCGCGTGCCACGGTCGTGCCGGCCGCTGCCGGGTGCCCTGCCTGCGCCCTGTTTGGCGGCGCTGAGGATGGCTTGGGGGCCGGCCGGCGAGCGCAGCGAGCATCAACTTCATACTCGGCGCCATCGATCGAAGCGAGCGCAGCGAGCGAAGAGGAGTCGGCGACGCGGCCGGCCCCCAAGACATCCGAAGGCAGTCGGAGCGCCAGCGTAGACCGCCGACTCCAGGGCGCAGGCAGGGCACCCGGCAGCGGCCTCTCCCACCTCCAAAGTACCAACACACGGTGACCCCCAACGTCCTCATCGCCGCCGCCGTGCTCTCGCTGCTGGTGCTCGCTTTCGCAGCGTTTTTCCTCGCCCCCGGCCTGCTGCACTGGCGCCGGCTGCGCACGCTGCTGGGCCACCTGACGCGCTTCGAGGCCAAGACGCCGCTGGAGAAGTACCGCCGGCTGTTTGGCACCGACAAGCGCCTCGCCCACCTGTGGAAGGAGTACCAGGACTCGCTGCACCAGCAGACGGCCGAGCGCGAGGGGCAGGCCGCGGTGGTCGTTGCGGTGCGCTCGACGCTGCCGGCCGAGACCTTCTTCAACAGCCAGTACGTGGTCGACAGCCGGCTGCGCACCGAGTTTTTCAAGCACCTGCCGGGCATCTTCACCGGCATCGGCATCATCGGCACCTTCAGCGGGCTGATCGCGGGGCTGCGGCAGTTCCAGGTGAGCGAAAACGCGGCGACGGTGCGGGCCAGCCTCGAGGCGCTGATGCACTCGGTGGGCGAGGCCTTCCTGATCTCGGCGGCCGCGATCACGGCGGCGATGCTGGTGACCTTCGTCGAGAAGCTGCTGCTGGCCGCGCTGTATGGCCAGGCCGAGGAGATCGCGCATGCGATCGACGCGCGCTTCGACGCGGGAGCGGGCGAAGACTATCTCTCTCGGCTGGTGAAGTCGTCGGAGGAGTCGGCCACGCAGGCGCGCCTGCTGAAGGACGCGCTGGTCAAGGACCTGGGCGAGACGCTGCTGCAGCTCAGCCGCGCGCAGGCGCAGTCGGCCCGGCAGGACAGCCAGGCGCTCAGTGGGGCACTGAGCGAGGCGCTGGGCGCGACCATCGCGGCCAGCATAGAGAAGAGCCTGCGGGCGCCGCTGCAGGCGGTGGCCGAGACGGTCAAGCAGGCCAGCGTGGCGCCCAACACCCATGCGGCGCAGACCGCCCAGACCGTGGCGCGGCTGGAGACGCTGATGACCGGCTTCAGCCAGCGGCTGCACGAGCTGCTCGGCGGCCAGGGCGCGGCGGTGGACCGGCTGCACCAGCAGTCGGCCGTGACCATGCAGGAGCTGCGCACGGTCTCGGCGCAGATGGCCGACAACGTGCAGGCGCTGACGCAGGCCACCCACAGCTCGCTGGACAAGATAGGCAGCGGCGCCGACCGGCTGGGGCGGGCGAGTGGCGACTTCGCGAGCGCGGGCGACAAAGTGGGCGCGGTGCTGGGGCAGGCGGCCGCCTTGTCGTCCAAGCTGCTGGAGGCGACCGGCGCGCTGAACCTGGGCATCGCGGCGCTGCAGGCGGGGCTGGACGACCATCGCAGCCAGCGCGAGACGGTGGCGCGGCTGGTGGTGGAGCTGCGCTCGCTGGTGGACGCGGTGCGCAAGGAGGCCAGCCTGAGCGGCGAGGTGCTGGGCCGCATCGAGGCCTCGACCCAGCGGCTGGGCGTGGCACAGCAGCAGGCCGAGCAGTACCTGGCCGGCGTCAACAAGGTGCTGGGCGATGCGCACCAGGCCTTCGGCAGCGCGGTGCGCAAGTCGCTGGAGGTGGCGAATGCCGAGTTCCATGGCCAGCTGGCGACGGCGGTGGGGCTGCTCTCGGCCACCATCAACGAGCTCGATGCGACGCTGGGCAATGCGCTGCCGCCCGCGGCTCCGGCCTTGCCGGCTGCAGCCCCGCGCCTGCCGCCCGCGAAGGAATAGCCGGTGTTCGGCAACCGCTTGCTCTCCCGGCGCCGGGCCCGTGACGAGGCGGAGAAGCCGTTCTGGATCTCGTTCGCCGACCTGATGACGGCGCTGATGGTGCTGTTCCTGGTGGTGATGGGGGTGGCGCTGCTGGCGGTGACCAAGACCGTCAACGAGCGCGAGCAGCGGGAGACCGCGCACCAGCAGGGGCTGGAGCAGTTGCTGGCGCAGTTTGCGCAGGCGGCGCAGCGGCATGAGGGCGTGCGGCTGGACAAGGCGCGGCGGGTGATCGACTTCGGCGACCGCGCGCGCTTTGCCTTCGGCAAGTCGGCGCTGGCGCCGGAGCAGGCGGCGGTGCTGCGCCGCTTCGTGCCCGAGATCGTCGCGCTGGCCAACGGCGAGCCGGGCCGGCGGCTGCTCAAGCGCGTGGTCGTGGAGGGCTACACCGACAAGACCGGCTCCTACCTCGGCAACCTCGACCTGAGCCTGCAGCGCAGCCAGCGGGTGCTGTGCGCGATGTTCGCGACCGAGGGCGAGGCGGTCTTGTCGGACGAACAGAAAGAGCAGGTGCGCGCGCTCTTCCTGGTCGGCGGCTATTCGTCCAATGCCGCCAAGGACAGCGACGAAGAAAGCCGGCGCGTCGAGATGCGGCTGGAGTTCCTGGGGCTGGACGAGAGCCGGCCGGCGGCGGCACCGGCGAGCGGGCGCTTCGGCGACTGCGCGCTGCGATGACCGCGCTGGACGACCTGGCGGCGCTGCTGCAGGCCCCTGCCTGGGAGCCGCCCGCGCCGGCCCGCTGCGAGGCCCTGGCGGACGTGATCGCGGGCCTGGAGCGGCGCGTGCAGGCGGGCAGCGGCGCGCCGGTGGCCGCCGAGCTGCAGCGCAGCGCGGTGCAGCGCTTCTGGGCCGACCCGCGGCTGCACAGCCTGAAGGACGCGCGCCAGGTCTGCTTCGGGCTGGCGCTGGCGCCGGCACCGCAGGCGCCGCGGCTGATCGAAGACGCGCGCCGGCTGGCGGCGCTGCTGGCGCAGGTCGACCGCTGGCGCGAGCAGCCGCGCCACTTCCGCCGCGCCTACCAGGGGCTGCTGCACAGCTACTTCGGCTACGACGCCAAGGCGCCCTCGGCATCGCCGGCCGGCCGCAGCAACTGGGAGCAACTGCGCCGCTACCTCGACGAGCGCTGCCGCCACACCGTGGCCGCCACGCACAACCCCGATTGGGTCCCCCTGCTGCTGCGCAGCCGGCACCTGTTCGGCGAGCAGCCGGGCCTGCCCTATGCACCTGCCCTGCTGAACGGCGATCTCTCGGCCGTGACGGCGCTGCGCGAGCAGCTCGGCATAGGCGCCGGCTCGTGGTTTCTGCGCGAGCTGGTGCAGGCGCAGCTGACGGCCGCCGTCGCGCTGGCCGACGAGGCCTTCACCGCGCGCATCGCCGCGCTGCTGGCCTTGCTGGCCCAGCACGCCTTGCTGCGCGACACCGGCCTGCAGGCGCTGCTGAACCGCTGCGCCGGCCTGCCGCCGGACGCGCCGCCGCACGACGGCCTGCTGCAGGTGGCACTGCGCAGCTGGGGCGACCCGGCCGCGGCCGAGCCCGACCCGCGCTGGGGCAGCGTCAACGCCGCGGCACGCACGATGTTTGCCGGCTGGCTGACGCGGGCGCGCATCGCCGCGTTCTTCCTGCAGCTGGGCGACGGCAGCGCGCCGATGCGGCGGCGGGCGGCCTTCTGGCAGCGCTATGCGCCGGCCGTGCAGGCGCTTCGCTTCGGGCTCGATCCGCGCGCCCTGCCGCCGCCCGGCGGACCGCTGGCGGCCTTGCTGCGCCCGCTGGGCGGCCGGGTGCTGGCGCTGGCGCCCGAGGCCGGCCAGCCGATGCGGCATGCGCTGGTGATGACGCTGGGGCCGGCGACGCTGGTCGAGTTCAGCGGGGTGGACGACGCCTTGCAGCTCCACGACAGCGCCGCCCTGCCGGCCGAGTGGCGGGCGCCGCTGCGTGGCGCCTCGCTGCAGGCCCCCGGCCGCCTGCCGCCGCTGCCCCATGCCGACGGGCAGCAGGGCTGGCTCACCTGGGAGGCCTGGTTCGAGGCCACGCTGAAGCAGCAGTTCGAGCTGCGGCCCGGCGCTGCCGCGCCGGCCACAGCAGTGAAGCACGTGGATCTCTCCGAGAGCCTGGCGCCGGCGGCGGCCGCGCCGCCGCCAGCACCACCCAGCGCACCGGACGGCCCCGCCGCCGAACCCGGTGCCGACGCCCACTGGCGCACCGCCGAAGCAGCCCACATCCCCTACAGCCGCGCCGACCTGGAGGTCTTCGCCCGCGCCCACGGCCTGCCGGTGCGGGACCGCAGCGCCGAGGGCGGCGGGCTGTGGGTGCTGTCGCGCCAGCCGGACGCCAACGTCGGCCACGTGCTGGCGCGCTGGGGCTTTGCCGAAGTGCCGGGCACCGGCTGGCGCAGATGAACTTGCCGCCGGCGTGGCGGCGCCCGGGGCGGGCTCCCGGCGCGCGGCTACAGTAGCGCCCACTCCTGCTCCCGCGTGCTGCACCCGCTTTTCCGATGGCTTCTTCCTCCCGCTCGTCCCCGTCGCTGATCTTCTGGCTGGCCCTGGCGCTGGTCGTGATCGTGCTCGACCAGTTCAGCAAGACCCTGATCCTGGGCAACTTCGTGTTCGGCGAGAGCCGCCACGTGACCTCCTTCTTCAACGTCGTGCGGGTGCACAACAGCGGGGCGGCGTTTTCGTTCCTCGCTGGTGCGTCGGGCTGGCAGCGCTGGTTCTTCGTGGGGCTGGGCGCGGTGGCGTCGGTCTTCATCGTCTGGATGCTCAAGCGCCACCCGGACCAGAAGCTGTTCTGCTTCGCGGTCTCGATGATCCTGGGCGGCGCGCTGGGCAACGTGATCGACCGGCTGATGCACGGCTACGTGGTCGATTTCATCCAGCTGCACTACGCAGGCTGGGCCTTCCCGTCGTTCAACCTGGCCGACAGCGCGATCACGCTCGGCGCCATCTGCCTGGTGCTCGACGAGCTGCTGCGGGTCAAGCGCGGCCGCTGAGCCGCCCGATACGTCACGCGGCGCCTGGTAAAGCCGGCAGGGCCGACCCCCTTCCTTCCCGGGCCCGCAACGACAATGTCGCGGCCCGAATCCTGGAGACAGATTGATGAACCGTGTTCTTTTCGCCGCCCTGCTGCTGAGCGGCGGCGCCGTGGCCCTGGCCCCGGTGCAGGCCCAGACCGCCGCCAAGCCGGCGGCCAAACCCGCGGCCAAGCCGGCCGCACCAAAAGCCAAGGCCAAGGCCCCCGCGAAGGCCGCGGCCAAGCCGGCCGAGCCGGTGTTGCCACCGGCCGACGTGGACCAGGTCGCCGCCGCCACGCTGGTGCTGTACGGCGACTATGCCTGCGAATTCAACCAGGCCGTGAAGGTGGCCGGCAGCGTCAAGCACACGGGCTATGTCGAGGTCGACTTCGGCAAGCTCCACTACATCATGCGGCCGGTGCTGTCGTCGACCGGCGCGCTGCGCCTCGAGGACGTGCGGGGCCAGACGCTGTTGCTGCAGATCTCCTACAAGTCCATGCTGATGGACGTGCAGGCCGGCCGGCGCATGGTGGACGAATGCGTGCACGAGAAACAGGCCGCCGCGAAAAAGGCCGCCGAAGGCCAGCCGCCCGGCCAGGCGCTGCTGATGGCGCCGCAGCCGGCGGCTGCCGCTGCGGCCACGCCGCCGAGCCCGGCCTCCGCCGCGGTGGACACCACGCCGCCAGCCGCTTCAGCCTCTACGCCCATCCAGGTACCCGCTTCGGCCTCCGCACCGGCGCTCGCTCCCGTGCCCATGCCTGCGGCGTCGGCTGCCTCCCCGGCCTCCCAATAGCCGATGGCAACGGGGCCCTGGTGCCCCTGCCCGCGGTGGCGCGATAGCTGCTTGCCCTTGTCGCATGCAAGTTTCGGTACGTATAATTCATGCATACCGAAACTTGCAGACTTTGCATGGGGGTGCGCGATGGAAGCCACAGTTGCTGAACGCGGGCAGATCACGCTGCCCAAGGCCGTGCGCGATGCGCTGGGCCTGACCAAGGGCACCACCCTCAAGGTGGAGCTCGACGGCGGCCGCATCATCCTGCGCAAGGATGTCAGCGACGCGATCTCGCGCGCCCGCGGCCGCTTCAAGCTCGACGGCTTCGAGAGCACCGACGACGCGATGCGCGCCATCCGCGGCCGCGCGCCGGGCGACCCGGTCGATCAGTGAGCCCGGCCCTTGCTGCTGCGCACCCCATGATCGCGATCGACTCCTCGGTGCTGGTCGATCTGCTGGCCGACGACGGCCCTGCCGCCAGCGCGGCCGAAGTCTGCCTGCGCCAGTGCCTGAGCGTGGGCCCGGTCGTGATGTGCGACGTGGTGCTGGCCGAGACCTGCACCGCGCTGCAAAACGGCAGCGAAGCGCTGGAGGTCCTCGAGGAGATGGGCATCGCCTACAGCGCCGTCGAGTCCAAGTCCGCCGTACGCGCCGGCGAGATGCAGCGCCGCTACCGCCAGCGCGGCGGCGCGCGCGAACGCACCGTGCCCGATTTCATCGTCGGCGCGCACGCCCTGTTGCAGTGCGACGCGCTGATCACGCGCGACGCTTCTTTCTTTCGCGACTACTTCAAGGGCCTGAAGGTCATCGTGCCGCAGCCTGCCTGAAGTTCAATCGTCACCCCCCACACCCCACTGTTACGACCGCCAGGAGAAACTCATGCTTCAAGCCTACCGTCAACATGCCGCCGAACGCGCCGCGCTCGGCATCCCGCCGCTGCCGCTGGACGCCAAGCAGGTGGCCGAGCTGATCGAGCTGATCAAGGCCCCGCCGGCCGGTGAAGACGCCTTCCTGATGGATTTGCTGACGCACCGCGTGCCGCCGGGCGTGGACGACGCCGCCAAGGTCAAGGCCAGCTTCCTGGCTGCCGTGGCGCACGGCGACATCACCGTGGCGCTGGTCTCCAAGGGCAAGGCCACCGAGCTGCTGGGCACCATGGTGGGCGGCTACAACGTCAAGCCGCTGATCGAGCTGCTGGACGACGCCGAGGTGGCGCAGATCGCCGCCACCGGCCTGAAGAAGACGCTGCTGATGTTCGACTTCTTCCACGACGTGGCCGAGAAGGCGAAAGCAGGCAACGCCTACGCCAAGGACGTGATCGCCAGCTGGGCCGCGGCCGAGTGGTTCACCTCGCGCCCTGAAGTGGCGAAGAAGATCACCGTGTCGGTCTTCAAGGTCACCGGCGAAACCAATACCGACGACCTCTCGCCCGCGCCCGACGCCTGGAGCCGCCCGGACATCCCGCTGCACTACCTGGCGATGCTGAAGAACGCCCGCCCCGGCATCACGCCCGAGGAGGACGGCAAGCGCGGCCCGATGCAGTTCATCAACGACCTGAAAAAGAAGGGCCACCTGGTGGCCTACGTCGGCGACGTGGTGGGCACCGGCTCCAGCCGCAAGTCGGCCACCAACAGCGTCATCTGGGCCACCGGCGAAGACATCCCCTTCGTGCCCAACAAGCGCTTCGGCGGCGTCACGCTGGGCGGCAAGATCGCGCCCATCTTCTTCAACACGCAGGAAGACTCCGGTGCGCTGCCCATCGAGGTCGAGGTCTCGTCGTTCGACATGGGCGACGTGCTCGACATCTACCCCTACGAGGGCAGGATAGAGAAAGAAGGCTCGCCGGTCGTCAACTTCCAGCTCAAGAGCGACGTGCTGTTCGACGAAGTGCGCGCCGGCGGCCGCATCAACCTGATCATCGGCCGCTCGCTGACCGCCAAGGCGCGCGACTTCCTCGGCATGCCCG
>DATHWJ010000505.1:0-28434 GCA_035460745.1 Ideonella sp.
TGCGAGGCGCTGCGCACCACCAGCACCGGGGCTGCGCGGCCCGAGTGCACCAGGCCGCGCTCGCCGGCGGCGGCACCGGTCGCCCGCGGGCCGGAGGCCGCACCGGCGCTCGCCGCCTCGGTGGGCCCGCGGCCGTCCTGCTCCAGCAGGCCGCCCAGCCAGAAGAAGGGCAGATCCTGGTCGCCGTGGCGCAGCACGCCGGCGCGGTAGGCGGCGTCCAGCTCCGCCAGCGGCACCCGGCGCACCTGCTCCACCAGCGTGGAGGGCACGGCCAGCATCAGCTCGCCGCAGACCAGCACCACCACCTGGCTGACCGCCGTGGTCAGCGGCAGCACCATCTGGAAGGCCGTGCCGCGGCCGGTCGCGCTGGCGGTGGCAATGCGCCCGCCCAGCGAGGTCACCTCGGCCCGCACCACCTCCATGCCGATGCCGCGGCCGGCCAGCTCGGTCACCGCGGTTATGGTCGAGAAGCCGGGCTGGAAGATCAGCGCCGCCAGCTCGGCCTCGGTCGGCCGCGCGTCGTCGGCCAGCAGGCCGGCGGCACGGCCGCGCTCGGCGATGCGGGCCAGGTCCAGCCCGGCGCCATCGTCGCGCACCTCGATCTGCACCTCGTTGCCGGCCTGGCGCAGCCCCAGCTCGATCTGGCCGCTGGCGTCCTTGCCGACCGCCTCGCGCAGCTTGGGCGGCTCGATGCCGTGCACCACCGCGTTGCGCAGCAGGTGCTCGAAGGCGGGCGCCATGCGGTCCAGCACGTTGCGGTCGAGCTCGACATTGCCGCCGCTCAGGTTCAAGCGCACCTGCTTGCCGGACTCCTTGGCGGCCTGGCGCACCACGCGGTACAGCCGCTCCGAGAGCGTGTCGAACTCGACCATGCGGGCGCGCAGCAGGTCGTCGCGCAGGTCGCGCGCCAGCCGGCCCTGCAGCGCGAGCTGGTCTTCGGTGCTCTGCAGGGTCTGCTGCAGGCTGCGCTGCACGGTGCCGACGTCGTCGACCGACTCGGCCAGCATGCGCGTCAGCTCCTGCACTCGGGTGAAGCGGTCCATCTCCAGCGGGTCGAAGGCCTGCGCCGCGCTGCGCGCCGCCTCCAGCCGCGTGCTCATCTGCGTCTCGGCCTGCAGCTCGAGGTCACGCAGCTGGCGCCGCAGCTTCTCCAGGTTGTCGGTGAGCTCCTTCATCGCGCCCTGCATCTGGGCCACATCGGCCTCGATGCGCGAGCGCGCCACGCCCACCTCGCCGGCGTGGCTGACCATGCGGTCCAGCAGCGGCCCGCGCACCCGCACGCTGCCGCTGGCGACGCTGTCGGCAGCGAGCGCGGCGACCGGGGCGACACGGCCGCTCGCCGCGTCGGCGAAGCGGGCCCAGTCGATGCCCTCGCTAGCAGCACCGGCCGCTGCGGCGGTCGCCGGCACGGCGGGAGCGACCGGGGCGGGCGGCGCCGGCAGCGTACTGGCCAACTCGGCCAACTCGGCCAGGTCGGGCTCGGCGCCCGCCCGCGCTGCGCTGGGCGCGGCCTGCAGGCGGCGGAACTCTTCGTCCAGCAGGTCGACCGCGCCATGCAGCCGGGCCAGCACCGCGGCGTCGGGCTCGCCCTGCGCGGCCACCTGCTCCAGAGAGGTCTCGAGGCGGTGCGCCATCTCGCCCAGGCGCATCGCGCCGGCCAGGCGGGCACCGCCCTTGAGCGTGTGCAGCACGCGCATCGCGCCGACGCCGGCCCCCAGGTCGGCCGGCTCGGCCTCCCAGGCGCGCACCTGCTGGGCCAGCGCCGGCAGCAACTCGCGGCCTTCTTCGACGAAGATCGCGAACAGCTCCTCGTCGATGGCGTCGGCGGCGTCCAGGTTGTCGCCGAGCGCGGCGTCGTCGATCAGCACCGCCGGCGGCTTGGCGCGCGGCGCGACCCCGGCCGGTGCCACCGGCTCGAACGCCGGCCCGCTGCTCTTCAGCGGCGAGAACTGCACCGCGCCCAGCGCCACCTGCAGCCCGCCCGGCACCGTCACCGGCGAGCCCGTGGCCGACGGCAGGCTGCTCTCCGCGGCCTCGTGCGCGGCCAGCCGGGCCACCAGCTCCGCCGGCACCGGCTTCAGGAAGCCGGCGGCGAACTGGTGCAGCAACCGGCGCATTTCGTCGCCGACGTCGGCGTACAGCTGCGCCTCGTCGGGCTGCCCCTGGCGGCGCGTCCGCGAGCGGCCCAGCGCATGCTCCAGACGCCGCGCCAGCTCCGAGAGCTCGCGGTAGCCGACGGTGGCCGAGTTGCCGGCCAGCGAGTGCGCGAGCGACTCGGCCGCTTCGCTGACCGGACGCTCCAGCTCGTGCTGCCACTCGGCCAGATCGGTGCACAGGCGGCGCGACTGCTCGTCGGCCTCGTTCAGGAAGATGTTGAACAGCGCGATCGGGATGCGCAGCGAGCCGACCAGCTTGTAGCGCTCGGCATCGTCCGGCGGCGGCGCGTCGAAAGGCAGCACCTGGGCCGTGGGCAGCGGCTCGGGCTCGGGCTCGGGCTCGGGTTCGGGTTCGGGTTCGGGTTCGGGTTCGGGTTCGGGTTCGGCTTCGGCTTCGGCTTCGGCTTCGGCTTCGGCTTCGGCTTCGGCTTCGAGCTCGACGGCTTCTTCGGTCGGCAGTTCGGCCAACGGCGCAGCGATCGTCTCGAGGGTGGTTTCGACGAACTCGGTCTGCAGCTCGAGCGCCGTGGCCTCCGATTCGGGTTCGGGTTCGGGTTCGGGCTCCGGCTCGGTCACCACCACCGGTTCTTCGTCGACTCCCAGATCCAGCTCGAAGTCGAAATCGATCGCCTGCGACGGATCGCCGTCCAGCGGCGGCGGGGCGGGCTCGTCGAGCACCAGGTCGAACACCGGCTCCAGCTCGGCCGGCGCTTCGGGCTCCAGCGGGAAGTCCAGCTCCAGCGTGTCCGGCAGCGGCAGCGGCAGCTCGCTGACCGGTGCTTCGTCGCCGGCCGGCTCGGGCAGCGGCTCTGCCTCGGCCGGGGCGGGCGGCGCCAGCCGGGTCAGGACGGGCAGGTCTCCCGGCACGCTCGCCGCGCGCAGCTCGTCGGACTCGTCCTCCTCGGCCACCGCGGGCGGCTGCGCCGCGCCATGCTCGCGCAGCCAGTTGGCGGCCTGCACCAGGGCCTGGCCGTCGGGCGCGCCGGGCGCGGAGTCCTGGCCCGAGGCCAGGGCATCGACCCACAGCGCGAGCTCGGCCAGCGCCGCCGCGGTGAAGTCGCGCAGCGGCCCGTCGGCCTGCACGAGCGACTCCGCCAGGCGGGCGTTGTAGAGCTGCTCGCAGGCCCAGGCGGTATCGCCGAACGGCCACAGCCCCACCATGCGGGAGCTGCCCTTGAGCGTGTGGAAGGCGCGCCGCAGCGCGCTGATGGCCTCCAGGTCCTGCGGCGCCTCGGCGAGCTGGGCCAGCGCCTCGTGGGCCTGGGCCAGCACTTCATGCGCTTCCTCGAAGAAGATCGCCCGCATGTCGTCGTGATCGTCGTCGGCCGGCGGCGCCTCGGCGGGGCCTGCCGCCGCAGGCTGCTGCGCTGCTTGCGCACCGGCGGCGTCCGAGGCGGCAGCGGCCGGCGCAAGCGGCAGCTCGATGCCCGCCGCGAAGGCACCCAGCTCGCGCGCGATCTGGGCCCGCACAGCCTCCCGCTGGTCCTCGCTCTCCGCTTCGCCCAGCGCAGCGTAGGCACGGCCCACCGTCTTGGCGAGCACGCGCTCGTCGGCCGCCAGGGCCTGGTGGGTCAAGCCCTCCAGCGCGTGGCTGAAGCTGTCGTGCGAGACCTCGCGCCGCAGCGCGTCGTCGGCCAGCGCCTGCGCGCGGGCCTGCAGCGAGACCGGCTCGGCCGGCTCGTCGGCGCGGGCGCGGCCCATCACCGCCGAGAAGCGGCCGCTCTCGGGATCGAAGCGGAAGAGCGACTTGGCCAACTGCGGCTGCACGCCCAGCATGTCGATCAGGAAGGACAAGCCGCCCAGGTTGTCGGCCAGGCGCACCAGCGCTTCGTCGGAACGGTCGGCTTCGCCCTCTTGCGGCGGCACGATCATCGCATCGACGTCTTCGCGCATGCGCAGCACCGCCTGCGAAGCGGGGCCCAGGCCCAGCACCGAGAGCACGCCGCGCATCGCGGCCAATTGGCCCGGCACCGGGATCAGCAGCTCGCGCTCGCCCGGATGGCGGTTGTAGCGGTCGAGCTGCTGCTCGACCTCGGCCAGCGAAGCGCGCAGCTCCTGCACCACGCTGCCCATGGTCTGGCGGTCGGAGACCTCGCGGTAGAGCGTCTCCATCCAGGGTTCTATGGGCTCCGGCGCGCCGCCGGCGGCGACCTGGTCCAGCCGCTCGGCCAGGCGGTGCACGCGCCGCACCAGCTCGGGCTCGGCCAGGTCGATCTGGTCCAGCGACGCGTCGATGCACAGCAGGCCGGTCGCCACCTCCATCGCCAGCTCGGGCCGCGGCGCCTCGCCGGCGGTCGTGACGCTGGCCGTGGCGGCCTGCAGCGCGGCCGCCAGGCGCGCGCCCTCCGGGTAGAGCTGGCGCACCGAGTCGGCCACCAGCGCCGCCTGCTCGGCCGCGCTGGCCAGCAAGGCGGTGTCGCCGCCGGCCACCGCCGACCAGGTGTCCTTGAACGCCGCGACGCGCCGCCGCGCCAGCGGCAGCAGCGCCGGATCGAAGCGGCCCAGCGGGCTCTCGGCCTCGCTGAACGCCTCCACGGCGGGCAGCGCAAAACGCTGGCGCAGCTCGGCCAGGCGCGGCGCCGACGCCCGCAGCCTGGCCGGCGCCACGCTGCTGGCCGCCTGGGCGCAGAAGAACTGCAGGTCTTGCAGCAGCCGCTCGGGCGCGTCCGGCAGGCCCTTCTCGGCGGCGCGCAGCTGCGCCAGCAGGCGCGAGCCGGCGCGCTTGCTGTAGACGTCGCTCTTCAGCAGGCCGGCGGCCTGGGCGTCGAAGAAGCCGGCCGCCGTGTCCCACAGCGGCCCGAGCTGCCCGGCCCGCTGCGGCGCGCCCGCCGCCAGGCCGGCGTAGAGCTCGCTCATGCGGCGCGCGGCGCTGCCGTCGTCGCCGCGCATCGAGGCCAGCAGCGCCGTCTCGATCGCCGTGCGTACGGCCGGCTCGGGCTGCAGCGGCGCCTCGGCGCGGGAGGCGCTGGGCACCGCCGGCCGGGTCGGAGCCTCCCACAGGTCGGCCGGGTGCACCCGCTCGGCACCGGCCAGTGTCAGGCTGGCGCGGTACTGCGGGAACAGCGCCAGCGACGAGACCGGCTGGCCGGCCAGCAGGCGGCGCAGGAAATCGAGCAACGCAAACGAGGCTCGCTCCAGCGTGCCGACCGCGTCGCCCAGCGCCACGGGCTCCAGCTCGCCGGGGCGCGCCGCGAGCCGCTGCACCGCCGCTTCGCTGGCGGCCAGGAAGCGCGCGGCAATCGGCAGGCCGATCATCTCCAGCGCCCCCACCCCCTGGTGGATCAGGCTGCGGGCCTGCAGCAGCGTGGTGGTGGGCGGCGGCTCTTCGCGGCCCGGCTCCATCTGGCTGCGGCTGGCGGCGTCGCGCACGAAGCGGCGCAGCGACTTGTGGGCGTTCTCCAGCGTGCGGCGCAGCTCCTCCTGCACCCAGGCCAGCGCGCTCAGGTCGCCGGGCAGCTCGTGGTCGAGGGTTCGATCGCGGTCGGCGTTCATCTTGTCAGTGATCCAGGGTGCCGCATACCACCGCCGACGCTGGCAAGTCCAAGCAAACGCCGCGGAACCGGCTCCGCCGCACCGCTGGCCTTGCCCCCTCAAGGGGCAGCCGAAGGCCGTAGGGGGTGGTCTCATCCAAGCAAACGCCGCGGAACCGGCTCCGCCGGGCCGCTGGCGTTGCCCCCTCGAGGGGGCGGCCGAAGGCCGTAGGGGGTGGTCTCATTTCAGGCGATCTTGAAACGTTCGACCGACTGCCGCAGCGCGTCGGCCGTGCGGGCCAGCTCGTGCACCATCCGGGTGGTGGAGCGCGTGCCCTCGCCGGTCTGCTCGGTGACGGCGAAGATGTGCTGGATGTTGGCCGCCACCACGTTGGCCGACTCGGCCTCGCTGCGCGCCTCGCTGAAGATCTGCTCGATCAGCACCGAGAGCTCGCGGGTGACGCGGTCGATGTCGGCCAGCGCCGAGCCGGCCGCGTCCGACAGGCGCGCGCCCTGCACCACGCCCTGGGTGGACTGCTCCATCGCCGCGACGGCGTCCTGGGTGTCGGTCTGTATGGTCTTGACCAGCGCGGCGATCTCGCGCGTGGCGTCGGCCGAGCGCTCGGCCAGCCGCTGCACCTCTTCGGCCACGACCGAGAAGCCGCGCCCGGCGTCGCCCGCCGAGGCCGCCTGGATCGCCGCGTTGAGCGCCAGCACGTTGGTCTGCTCGGTGATGTCGGAGATCAGTTCGGTGATTTCGCCGATCTCCTGCGAGGACTCGCCCAGGCGCTTGATGCGCTTGGAGGTCTCCTGGATCTGCTCGCGGATGGCGTTCATGCCGCCTATGGTGTCGCTCACCGCCTGCCGGCCGGTGGTGGCCGCGTTGAGCGACTGGCGCGCCACGTCGGCCGTCTGCTGCGCCTGGGCCGACACCTGGTTGATGCGCGAGGCCATGCGCAGCACCGCTTCGCCGGTCTCGCGGATCTCGCGCAGCTGCTCGGTGGACGCGGCGAGCAGCTCGGTGGAGGTGGTCTCGACCTGCGAGGTCGTGTGGTTGAGCCGCTCGGCCGTGCTCTGCACGTTGGAGACCAGCGTGCGCAGCTCCTCGACCGTGTAGTTGACCGAGTCGGCGATCGCGCCGGTGATGTCCTCGGTCACCGTGGCCTGCTGGGTCAGGTCGCCTTCGGCCACCGTCTGCAGCTCGTTCATCAGGCGCAGGATGGCGGCCTGGTTGGCGTCGTTGACGCGCTTGGCGTCGCGCTCCTGGCCCTCGGCGCGGCGGCGCTGCGCCTCGGCCTGCTGGGCGCGGGCCGTCTGGTTGCGGCCGTACAGGCGCACGAAGCCCAGCCCGCCGACCACCACCGCCACCAGCGACAGCAGCAGCACCAGCAGATGGCCCAGCCGCAGCCCGCCCTGCCCTTGCAGGCCGGATTGCACCGCTTCCAGCCCCTGGCGCAGCGGCTCGCTGTCGGCCACGATGGCCGCCTGCGCCTCGCGCGCGGCAACCAGGCCCTGCAGCTTGCCGAGGATGCCGCCGGCCTGGCTGCGGGTCTGCTCGTAGTGGGTGATCAGCAGCTCCAGCCGCTCGCGGGTGGCCGCGTCGCGCGTGCCGGGCAGGCGCAGCTCGGTGCTGCCCTGCAGCAGGCCGTTGGCGATGGCGCGGAAGGCGTCCAGGTCCTGGCCGAGCTGGATGGGCGCGCCGGGGTTGATGCCGTCCAGCGTGACGAATTCGTTGGCGCTCTTGGCGATGCGCTGGGTCAGCATGGCCAGGCGGCCCGCGGCCGACAGCTCGACCGGTGCCGCGCCGGACTGCGCCTTGAGCGAAAACACCGTCTCGGCCAGCTCCAGCAACTCGGCCGACTGGCGGTTGACCTGCTTGAGCGACTGCTCGACCTGGACCAGCGTGGCCTGCTGGGCCAGCACGGCGGCGGCGCTTTTCTCGGCCCGCTCGGCCAGCGGCAGCAGCGGCGCGAGGCGCTCCTGCACCGCGGCGGGTGCGGCCGCAACCTGCCCGTCGCCGCTTTGCAGCCCGCGCAGGCTGCGCGCCAGCCCCTCGCTGCTCTCCTTGACCTCTGGGAAGGCCTTGGGGTTGCCGATCAGGGCTTGCGAGACCACCCGGGCGAGGCGCTGCGACTGCATCTGCGCCTGGCCCGCGGCCGCGAGCTGGGCGCCCTGGCGCGCCGAGCCGCTCATCACCAGCCCGACGGTGAGCACCAGGGCCGCGGCGCCGGCCGCGATCAGCCCGAGCAGCAGGCGCTGCTGGTGCGAGGTGGGCTGGTGGCCTATCAGCGGCAGGCCGGTGCCGTCGTCGAAGCTGGAGGCCGGGCCGGGCTCGCCGAAGCGGGACTCGTAGCGCGACGCCCCGGTCTCGGCCTTGGCGCCGGGGTCGCCCGCGGGCGTGCCCACGCCCAGGTTCAGGTCGATCCGGGACAGCAGCTCGTCGACCTCGGCGTCGCCCCCGGAAAACGGGGCGACCGGCGGGCGGGATGGGTTGGGCGCAGTCATCTTTTTCCTCTCGGCGTCGGCCGGGCTACGGGTCGCCTCATGTCGGCCGGCCATCAGGCCGCAACGTCCAGAAATTGGGGGTCCAGCGCCAGCGCGGCCAGGTCCAGGGCCAGCCAGGTGCCGCCCTGGGCGTCGCGCCAGCGGGCGCCGGCAAAGGCCGGCCGGCCGGCCGCTGCGCCGTCGTCGGCCAGCGGGGTGAGCTGTTCGCTGTCGCGCAGGCCGATCAGGCGGTCGACCAGCAAGGCGGCGTTCAGACGCAGGCTGGGGTTCAGCGCCACCAGTTGGCGCGTCACTCGCTCGGTGGCCGACTCACCGGCCGGCGGCACCGGCGCGCGCAGTTGCAGGAAGGCGCCGAAGTCGATCACCGCATGGAGCTGGCCGCGCAGGTTGGCGACGCCGCTGAGCCAGGGCCGGGTGTGCGGCACCGGCGCGATCTGGCGCAGCGCATGGATCTCGCCGGCTTGCGCCAGCGGCAGCAGCAGCCCCAGGCCGGCGCACTGCACCGCCAGCCAGCCGGCTTCGCGGGGCTGGTCGCGTGCGGCTTGCAGACGGCCGGCCAATCGAAGCTGAAAGTCGCGCAGGGCCTCCTTGTTGCTCATCTTGGGGGGCGGTCCGGGGCCGTCGGGGGCGATCGGTGGGGGCGGCGGGCGGCGCGGCACTCAGCCACGGGCGATGGCCTGGATCTTGGCCATCAGGTCGTCGGCCTGTATCGGCTTGACGACGTAGTCGCGCGCGCCCTGGCGCAGGCCCCAGACGCGGTCGGTCTCCTGGTTCTTGCTGGTGCACATGATCACCGGCACGTCGGCGTAGCGTGCGTCCCGGGTGATGGTGCGGGTGAGCTGGAAGCCGTTGGTGCCGGGCATCACGACGTCCATCAGGATCAGGTCGGGCTTGGCCTCGGCGAGCCGGCGCAGCGCCTCGTCGCCGCTCTCGGCGGTGCGCACGCGGAAACCGCGCTTGCTCAGCAGGTCGGTCAGGTAGTAGAGCTCGGTCTTCGAGTCGTCGACCACCAGGATGTCTTGGATCGTCATGGCCATGTCCTTCGTGCACTCGCCCGCGCCGGTCAGGCCGGCACGGTGCGGAACTGCGCCACCACGCGCAACAACTGCTCTTTGGTGAAGGGTTTGGTCAGGTAGTGGTCGGAGCCGACCATGCGCCCGCGGGCCTTGTCGAAGACACCGTCCTTGGAGGACAGCATGATCACCGGCACGTGGGCGAAGCGCGGGTTGCGCTTGATGATGGCGCAGGTCTGGTAGCCGTCCAGGCGCGGCATCAGGATGTCGCAGAAGACGATCTGCGGGTGATGATCATGCACCTTGGAGAGCGCGTCGAACCCGTCCTCCGCCAGCACGACCTCGTAGCCGCCCTGGCGCAGGAAGATCTCCGCGCTGCGGCGGATGGTGTTGCTGTCGTCGATGACCAGCACCCGGGTCGCACTTGGCGGGTGTTCGGTCAGGTCCAGGTCGGTCACCTTGCGCCCTTCAACAGTGAGTGGTTGGTCTTGCTCAACCCACTATATCGGCCAACCGGGCCGGGGACTCAAGCCGGCCGCAACCGGCGGCGGATCAGATCTCCACCATCTCGAAGTCTTCCTTGCGCGCGCCGCACTCGGGGCAGGTCCAGTTCATCGGCACATCGGCCCACTTCGTGCCGGCGGGGATGCCATGCTCGAGGTCCCCGGCGACCTCGTCATAGATCCATCCGCAGATGAGGCACATCCAGGTTCGGGTTTCGCTCACGGTGTTGGTACCAGATCACTACAATCGGCCAGGATTGTAGCCATGGGCTGTTGGGGCAAACGCACACGCCAGCGAAGAAAAAGCCGAGAGCCCATGGGCACCTGGAACACAAAGCTCAAAGTTTCCCTGAAGTTTTTTCCGCCCTGTTTCTCCCCCAGCAGCCGGCTGCTCCGCCCCCTCCCAGGCCCGCCGTGATCGACGGCCCCTTCGCATCCCCTGCATGACCACCGAACCCACCCCCGACACCGGCGCCCCCGACGCCGCCGCGCAGGACGCCCCGGCGCCCGCCTGCGTGATGAGTTTCAACGCCAGCGACCCCAGCGGGGCCGGCGGCCTGAGCGGCGACATCGCCACCATCGCCGCGATGGGTGCCCACGCGCTGCCGGTCGTCACCACCATCCTGATGCGCGACACCGCCGAGATCTTCGACCAGCACGTGATCGACGGCGACGCCATCGTCGAGCAGTCGCGCAGCATTCTCGAGGACGTGACGCTGGCCGGCTTCAAGGTGGGCTTCCTGGGCAACGCCGAAAACGTCAGTGCGGTGGCCGAGATCCTCTCCGACTACGCCGAGGTGCCGCTGGTCTCCTACCTGCCCGGCCTGTCGTGGATCGAAGACGACGAGCTGCAGAGCTACCTCGACGCCTTCCGCGAGCTGATCCTGCCGGCCACCGAGGTGCTGGTCGGCAACCACAAGACCCTGACCGACTTCCTGCTGCCCGACTGGGACTCCGAGCGCCCGCCCTCCGCCCGCGAGCTCGCGGTGGCCGCTGCCGAGCACGGCACCCGCTACGTGCTGGTGACCGGCGTGATGCTGCCGGTCAAGGGCAGTACCGGCCAGTTCATCGACAACGTGCTGGCTTCGGCCCAGGGCGCGCTCACCGGCGAGAAGTTCGAGCTCTTCGAGGCCTCGTTCGTCGGCGCCGGCGACACCCTCTCGGCCGCGCTGGCCTCGCTGCTGGCGGTCGACAGCGAGCTGCAGGCCGCCGTCGGCGAGGCGCTGCAGTTCCTCGACCAGAGCCTGGACTCGGGCTTCCGCCCCGGCATGGGCAATGTCATCCCCGACCGCTTCTTCTGGGCCCTGCCGCCCGAAGAGGGCGAAGAAGGCGCCGCCGCCGAAGGCAGCGACCTCGTCGCCGACGACTCCCTGACGCCCCCCGGAGGCTCACGCAGTGTCCATTGAGCTATCGACCAACGCCGCCTTGTTCGAGCGCGCCCAGCGCGCCATCCCCGGCGGCGTCAACTCGCCGGTGCGCGCCTTCCGCGCCGTCGGCGGCACGCCGCGCTTCATCAACCGCGCCGCCGGGGCCTACATGTGGGACGCCGAGGGCCAGCGCTACATCGACTACATCGGCTCCTGGGGCCCGATGATCCTGGGCCACGGCCACCCGGCCGTGCTCGAAGCCGTGCTGAAGGCCGCGCACGACGGCTTCAGCTTCGGCGCGCCCACCGAGCGCGAGATCGAGCTGGCCGAGGCCATCATCGCCCAGGTGCCCAGCGTCGAGCAGATCCGCCTGGTGAGCTCCGGCACCGAGGCCGCGATGAGCGCGATCCGCCTCGCGCGCGGCGCGACCGGGCGCTCCAAGCTGATCAAGTTCGAGGGCTGCTACCACGGCCATGCCGACGCGCTGCTGGTGAAGGCCGGCTCGGGCCTGGCCACCTTCGGCCACCCGACCTCGGCCGGCGTGCCGCCCGAGGTGGTGCAGCACACGCTGGTGCTGGAGTACAACCACATCGCCCAGCTGGAAGAAGCTTTTGCGCAGCATGGCGACCAGCTGGCCTGCGTGATCATCGAGCCCATCGCCGGCAACATGAACTTCGTGCGCGCCAGCGTGCCCTTCGTGAAGCGGCTGCGCGAGCTGTGCGACCAGCACGGCGCGCTGCTGGTGTTCGACGAGGTGATGACCGGCTTCCGCGTCGCGCTGGGCGGCGCGCAAAGCGTCTACGCCCGTGCGCTGCCCGGCTTCCAGCCCGACGTCAGCGTGTTCGGCAAGGTCATAGGCGGCGGCATGCCGCTGGCGGCCTTCGGCAGCACACGCAAGATCATGGCGCAGCTGGCGCCGCTGGGCCCGGTCTACCAGGCCGGCACGCTGAGCGGCAACCCGGTGGCCACGACCTGCGGCCTGGCCACGCTGAATGAGATCGCAAAACCCGGCTTCTACGAGGCGCTCTCGGCCAGGACCCACTCGCTGGTCCAGGGCCTCTCGGCGGCCGCCCAGGCCGCCGGCGTGCCCTTCGCCGCCGACAGCGAAGGCGGCATGTTCGGCTTCTTCTTCGGGCCCGAGCTGCCGCAGAACTACCCGGCCGTGATGGCGACCGACCAGGCGCGCTTCAACCGCTTCTTCCACGGCCTGCTGGCGCGCGGCGTCTACCTGGCGCCGGCCCTGTACGAAGCCGGTTTTGTCAGCGCGGCGCACAGCGAAGCCGACATCGCCGCCACCATCGAGGCTGCCCAGGCTGCCCTGAACGCAGAATGAGCGGCCCGGTCTTGACGACGTTCCAGGGCCAGCCGGCCCTGGCGCTGCGCGCCGCCGATGGCGCCCGCGCCACCATCCTGCTGCACGGCGCCCACCTGGTCTCGTGGATCCCGGCCGGCGGCGAGGAGCAGCTCTACCTCTCGCCCACGGCGCGCTACGGCCCCGGGGCCTCGGTACGCGGCGGCGTGCCGGTGATCTTCCCGCAGTTCAATGCGCGTGGCCCACTGCGGCGCCACGGCCTGGCGCGCAGCCGCCCCTGGGAGGCGGTGGAGAGCACGCGGCGTGGCGACCTCGCGATCGCCGTGCTGCGCCTGACCGACACCGACGAGACCCGCGCCCTCTGGCCGCAAGGCTTCGAGGCCGAGATGACCTTCGTGGTGGCCGGCGCCCACCTGGAGATGGAGCTCGCCGTCACCAACACCGGCGACACGCCCTTCACCTTCACCGCCGCGCTGCACACCTACCTGCGCTGCAACGACGCGCTGAAAGTGCAGCTCGAGGGCCTGCAGAACCGCGAGTTCGAAGACGCGCTGGCGGGCGGCGAGATCAAGCAGCAATGGGGCGACGTGCTGACGCTGGCCGGCGAGATCGACCGGGTCTATCACGCGGTCGAAAACCCGCTGACGCTGCGCGAGCTCGGCCGGCGGCTGGGCATCGCCGCACGCGAGTTCGAGGACGTCGTGGTCTGGAACCCGGGGCCGGAGCAGGCCGCCAAGCTGGCCGACATGCCCGACGAGGACTGGCAGGGCATGCTCTGCGTCGAGGCCGCGCGCATAGCCCACCCGGTGACGCTGGCGCCCGGCGGCGAGTGGGCCGGCATGCAGGCGCTGACGGCCTGAACCTGGCGCCCGGGGCAGGCGCTGCGCCAAGCAGCCCGCCCCGGCCTTCAACCAGCCTCGGTCAGCGTGCGTCGCGCACCAGCCTGGCGGCGTAGGGCTCGCTGTTCATCACGAAGTTGGTCGCGCCGTCCAGGAAGAACACGCTCCACGCGTAGAACGGCAGCGACGAATACGGCGTCGAGCTCCAGTACCACTTGGAGCGGGTGCCGGGGAAGGCCTCCACGTCGATCGCCGGCCGGCTGTGGTCGTCGGTGACCAGGCTTTGCAGCTCCTTGACGTTCGGCAGGCGCCAGGCCACCCCGGTGCGCGCGGCCTCGAGCTCGGCCTGGCGGCGCGCCTTGGCCCAGGAGCCCGTCGCCGGCACGCCTTCGCAGGTGCTGCCCGTCCAGCGCTGGCCCTCGGAGCAGCGGCGCCAGACCAGCCGGGTCACCGTATCGGTGACCTCGTCGCCCTCATAGACGTAGCGCGACGGGGCCGGCGCCGCGCTCTCCCCCGAGACCAGCCGCACCGAGCCGAAGGCGTAGTCGCGGTTCAGGTTGGCGATGTAGCCTTCGTGGAAGTTGACGTACCACGCCGCGAAGCTGTTGCCCGCCACGCCCGACGAGGTCCAGCCCGAGTAGGCGTCGCCGTTCGGGAACCAGGCCGTGTCTATCGCCGGGCCTGGCGAGCGCGTGGCGTAGTGCACGATGCCCAGCAGCTCGCCGCGCGTGGGCAGCCGCCAGTCGCTCTTGCCGCACAGGGCCTGCTCGTTGGCCGACGCGGCAAACGCGCTGGCATCGCCGGGGCGGCCGTCGCCGAAGTTGGTGAAGTGGCGGTTGAGGTCGTGCTCGCCGCCGTCGGCGGTCTTCATCTCCCAGGCCAGGCCGGTGACCTTGTCGCCCAGGCAGGTCCAGGCAGTGGCGTCGGCCGGCAGCCGCTTGCCGGCGGCGTCGAGCTTCACGAAGCTGAAGCCGGCATCGCCATCGCTGCCGTCACGCGCGCTGACGTCGCGGCCGGCCTGGCCGTCCTGCCCCGTGCCGGCGCATTGCTCGTTGCGGCCCAGCCCGTGCACGCACAAGGTGACGCCGGTGTCGTTGAGCCCCTGCGCCGCCAGCGCGGCGCCCGGCATGGCACAGACCGTGCTCGCGATGCCCCACCCTGCCAGCCAGAGGGGGGCCCACCCTGTCCTTCTCACTTGATTCATCAACTCAGCTCCTGAAGCCGGATCGCGGCAAAAAAAAGAGCCAGGGCTGCGTGGCAGGCCCTGGGCGTGAATTCACGTTAGCAACAACGCGCACGCCGCGCGTCACCCTAAAGGGTGCCGGCCTACCGCCCCTCGCCGCGACGACGCCTCCTAGAATCCGCCCATGCACATCCACATCCTCGGCATCTGCGGTACCTTCATGGGCGGCCTGGCGGCCCTGGCGCGCGAAGCGGGCCACCAGGTCACCGGCTGCGACGCCAATGTCTACCCGCCGATGAGCGACCAGCTGCGCGCGCTGGGCATCACGCTGATCGAAGGCTTCGGCGCCGACCAGTTGGCGCTCAAGCCCGACCTCTTCGTGGTCGGCAACGTGGTAGTGCGCGGCAACCCGCTGATGGAAGCCGTGCTCGACGCCGGCGCCGCGTACACCAGCGGCCCGCAATGGCTGGCCGAGCACGTGCTGCACGGCCGCCATGTGCTGGCCGTGGCCGGCACCCACGGCAAGACCACCACCACCTCGATGCTCGCCTGGGTGCTGGAGCATGCCGGCCAACAGCCCGGCTTCCTGGTCGGCGGCGTGCCGCAGAACTTCGGCATCTCGGCCCGGCTCGGCCAGGCCGGTGCCGGACCTGCGCCTTTTGTGATCGAGGCCGACGAGTACGACACTGCGTTTTTCGACAAGCGCAGCAAGTTCGTGCACTACCGGCCGCGCACCGCCATCCTGAACAACCTGGAGTTCGACCACGCCGACATCTTTGCCGACCTGGCCGCCATCGAGACCCAGTTCCACCACCTGGTGCGCACCGTGCCGGCGAGCGGCCGGCTGGTGGTCAACGGCCGCGAAGAGGCGCTGCAGCGCGTGCTGGCGCGCGGCTGCTGGAGCGAGGTGCAGCGCTTCGGCGCGCGCAAGGAGGAGCCGGGCTCGCTGCGCGCGCGCGGCGAGCCGCAGAGCTTCGACGTGCTGCGCGGCGCGCTGAAGATCGCCCACGTGGAGTGGTCGCTGCTGGGCGAGCACAACCAGCTCAACGCGCTGGCCACCATCGCCGCCGCCGAGCATGTCGGCGTCGCGCCCGAGGTCTCGGCCGCGGCGCTGGCCTTGTTCCAGAACGTGCGACGCCGCCTCGAGCTGCGCGGCGAGGCCCATGGCGTCAAGGTCTACGACGACTTCGCCCACCACCCGACGGCCATCCACACCACCATCAACGGCCTGCGCCGCAAGGTCGACCAGGCGCAGGGCGGCACGCGCGCGCGCATCCTCGCCGCCTTCGAGCCGCGCTCCAACACGATGAAGCTGGGCACGATGAAGGCCTTGCTGCCGTGGGCGCTGGAGGAAGCCGACCTCTCCTTCTGCCACACCGGCGGCCTCGATTGGGACGCCCGCGAAGCACTCGCACCGATGGGCCCGCAGGCGCAGGTCTGCGACAGCATAGCCGGCCTGGTCACCGCCATCGCCAAGGCCGCCCGGCCGGGCGACCACGTGCTGTGCATGAGCAACGGCGGCTTCGGCGGCGTGCACCAGAAGCTGCTCGCGGCGCTGGACCAGCGCCCGGCCGCCGCATGACGGCGCGCACCACCCACCTGCTCTACCTGCACGGCTTCCGCTCGTCGCCGGCTTCGGCCAAGGCGCGGCGCATGGCCCAATGGGTGCAGGCCCACCGGCCCGACCTGCAATGGCTTTGCCCGCAGCTGCCGCCCTCGCCCGGCGAGGCCATCGCCGGCCTGCTGGCCCTGACGGCCGGCTGGCCCGCCCGCGGCAGCGCCGTGGTCGGCAGCTCGCTCGGCGGCTTCTACGCCACCGTGGTCGCCGAAGACCGCGGCTGGCCGGCCGTGCTGCTCAACCCCGCCGTCGACCCCGCCACCAGCCTGGCCCACCACCTCGGCGAACAGACCCAGTGGCATGCGCCGGAAGACCGCTTCTTCTTCCGCGCGGAGTTCATCGAGGAGTTGCGCGCGATGACGCCCGCACGCATCTCCCTGCCGGAGCGCTACCTGGCCATCATCGCCAAGGGCGACGAGGTGCTGGACTGGAGCGAGATGTTCGCCCGCTACGCCGGGGCCCACATCAAGCTGCTGGAGCGGAGCGACCATGCGCTGTCCGACTTCGACGATCACCTGCCCGACCTGTTGCACCACCTGAACCTGCAAGCATGAGACTGAACAAGAGGATCCGCGTCGTAAGCGGTGTGCGCTGAACCCGCTTGCAGGCTGACTATCGACAGCACCGGCGTCATACGCCAAAATCATCGATATGAACGTCGTCACCCTTTCCCCCAAGTTCCAGCTTGTCGTACCCCTCGCGGTGCGCGAGCGCATGCAGCTCAAGGCGGGTGAAAAGCTTCAAGTCATCAGCTTGCCGGGCCGCATCGAGTTGATCCCCTTGCGCCCCATGCAGACCTTGCGCGGCGCCTTTCCCGGCCTGGATACCACCATCGAGCGCGACGGCGAGCGCCTGTGAACGCGGCGAGGAAGACCAAGCCCACCGCCGCAGCGCGCGGCGCGCCCTCATCCATCGCCGTCGGCGTCAACGTCGTCGATTCGTCTGCCTGGCTGGAGTACCTGGCCGGCAGCGATCAAGCCGCCCATTTCGCCGCAGCCATCGAAGACACCGAACACCTGGTGGTCCCGGTGATCGTGCTCTATGAGGTTTTCAAGAAACTCAAGCGCGAGCAGGGCGAGGACGCCGCGCTGCGCGTGGCCGCACACATGCAACGCGGCGAGCTGGTGGAGATCGACGCCGATCTCGCGCTGCATGCGGCCACGCTGGACCTGCCCATGGCCGACAGCCTGATCTACGCCACGGCGCTGCGCCACCAAGCCACGCTGTGGACCCAGGACGCTCACTTCAAGGGTCTCACGGGTGTGCGCCACTTCCCGAAGCCCTGACCCAGCCGCACTGCCGGCTCGGGGTGCCCCGCGGCAGCGGCGACAATAGCGCCGATGTATGCCCTGTTCGATGATGCCGGCAAGTTCCACGCCGGCCGTGTGATGTCCGAAGCCGACAGCTCGATGCAGATCGAGCTCGATTCGGGCAAGCGCGTCAAAGTGAAATCCGCCAACGTGCTGCTGCGCTTCGAGAAGCCGCAGCCGGCCGAGTTGCTGGCCCGCGCCCAGGCGCATGCGGCACAGATCGACCTGGATCTGGCGTGGGAGTTTGCGCCCGAGGGTGAATTCGGTTTTGCCGACCTGGCGCGCGACTACTTCGATGCCAAGGCCGGGCCGGAGCTGCAGGTGGCCGCGCTGCTGAAGCTCTTCGAGGCACCGCACTACTTCCGCCGCGCCGGCAAGGGCATGTTCAAGAAGGCGCCGGAAGAAACCGTCAAGGCTGCCCTGCTGGGCATAGAGCGCAAGCGCCAGCAGGCGCTGCAGATAGAGGGCTGGACGCAAGACCTGGTGGCCGGGCGCTGCCCGGAGCCGGTGCGCGAGCAGCTCTACCGCATCCTGTTCAAGCCCGACAAGAACGCGCCCGAATACAAGGCCGTGGTCGAGGCCGCCAAACAAAGCCAGCGCGCCCCGCTCGACCTGCTGAAAGACGCCGGCGCCATCGCCAGCCCCTACCAGTTCCACTGGCGGCGCTTCCTGTTCGACCAGTTCCCCAAGGGCACGGCCTTCCCGGCGCTGCAGGCGCCGGCCATCAAGGACGAGCTGCCGCTGGCCGCCGTGCAGGCCTTCTCCATCGACGACTCGGCCACCACCGAGATCGACGATGCGCTGTCGGTGCAAGGCCTGGGCAGCGGCACGGTGGTCTTCGGCGTGCACATCGCCGCGCCGGGCCTCGCCTTCGGGCCCGACTCCGCGGTCGACAAGGTCGCGCGCGAGCGCCTGTCCACCGTCTACATGCCGGGCTGGAAGCTGACCATGCTGCCCGACGACGTGGTCGAGGCCTACACGCTGCTGGAGGGCCGCGCCTGCCCGGCGGTGAGCCTGTACGTGACTTTCGACGAAGCCACGCTGGCGGTGAAGGAGAGCCGCACGGTGCTGGAGCAGGTGCCCATCGCGGCCAACCTGCGGCACGACAAGCTCGACGCGGTGGTCACCGAGGCCGCGTTGCTGGGCGATGCGCCGGCCGACTACCCCTTCAGCACCGAGCTGGCCTTCGCCTTCCGCCTGGCACGCCACTTGAAGGCGCAGCGCGAGGTGGTGCGCGGCAAGCCGGAGAACTTCAACCGGCCCGACTACAACTTCAAGCTGGAGCGCGGCGAGGGCGTGGCCGCCACCGAGCCCGAGGGCGGCGAGACCGTGGCGATCAGCGAGCGCCGCCGCGGCGCGCCGCTGGACCTGATCGTCTCGGAAGCCATGATCCTGGCCAACAGCACCTGGGGCGGCTGGATCGCCGAGATGGGCGTGCCCGGCATCTACCGCAGCCAGGCCAGCATGGCGCCGGGCGTGAAGGTGCGCATGGGCACCAAGCCCGCGCCGCATGCCGGCATGGGCGTGGCGCAATACACCTGGGCCACCTCGCCGCTGCGGCGCTATGTGGACCTGGTGAACCAGTGGCAGATCATCGCCTGCGCCCGCCACGGCCGCACCGCCGCGCTGGCCGCGCCCTTCAAGCCCAAGGACGCGATGCTGTTCTCGGTGATCTCCAGCTTCGACGCGGCCTACAGCGCCTACAACGGCTTCCAGTCGGCCATCGAGCGCTTCTGGACGCTGCGCTGGCTGGAGCAGAACGGCGTCGGCGAGCTCGACGCCGCGGTGATGAAGGACGGCCTGGTGCGCGCCGACACGCCGCCGCTGGTCTTCCGCGCGCTGGGCACCGAGAGCCTGCCGCGCGGCGCCCATGTCAAGGTGCGCATCACCGGGCTGGACCTGCTGACGCTGGACCTGCACGCCAACCTGCTGGCGCGGCTGGACGACGTGGCGCCGGCGGCCGGTGCGGCTGACGAGGCCGAGGCGGGCGGCGACGAGGGTGACGACGGCGACGAGCCGGCCGTCGGCCTGACGCTGGCGATCGACCTGGCGGATGCAGAGGCCGGGGCGGAAGCAGGGGCCGACGCCCCCGAAGCGGCCAGGCCCGCCGCGGGCTGAAGCCGCCCGCCGCCGGAGAGCCCGCACGATGCTGCAGCGCCTGCTGTCCCTGCGCCTGGGCCCGCTCGGCAGCCCGCGCGACTGGAGCACGCTGCACTGGGCGCTGCTGCTCTCGGTCGGCATCCACGCGGTGCTGCTGACGCTGCGCTTCGTCGATCCCGAGAGCTTCAACCGGCTGTTCGAGGACGCGCCGCTGGAGGTCATCCTCGTCAACACCAAGTCCGACGAGGTGCCCACCAAGGCCCAGGCGATCGCGCAGGCCAACCTGGCCGGCGGCGGCGAGGCCGACAAGGGCCGCGCGACCACCCCGCTGCCGCCCTCGGCCGTCAACGTGGCCGGCGAGGCGCAGGACGAAGCCCAGCGCCGCATCGAGCAGATGCAGGACGTGCAGCAGCAGCTGCTGGCGCAGATACGGCGCGAGGTGGCGATGCTCCAGCCGCCCGACCCGAGCAAGCCGCTGCAGAACAAGGAAGAGGTCGAGCGCGAGGAGCGGCGCCGCCAGATGCTGCGGCTGCTGGCCGAGATCGAGAAGCGCGTCAACGAAGAGAACATGCGCCCCAAGAAGCGCTACATCAGCCCCGCGACGCGCGAGGAGGTGTATGCGATCTACTATGACGCGCTGCGCCGCAAGATCGAGGAGCGCGGCACGCGCGACTTCCCCGAGTACCAGGGCCAGCGGCTCTACGGTGAACTGACGATGAACCTGACCATAGACGCTGCCGGCCGCGTGGTGGAGGCCGAGGTGGTGCGGCCCGCCAAGTCGGCCCAGCTGAACCGCCGCGCGGTGGCCATCGTGCATGCCGCCGGGCCGTTCGGCGCCTTCAGCGAGGCGATGCGCCGCCAGGCCGACCAGATCGTCGTGACCTCGCGCTTCCGCTTCACCCGCACCGACGGGCTGGAGACCAGCCTGAGCGGGCGCGGCGCGCCTTGACCTCTCCTTTGACGCCCCGCCCGCCCTGCCCCGCATGACCACCGCCCCGAGCTCCCCCGCCGACCGCTACGCCGTCCTCGGCAACCCCGTGGCGCACAGCCGCTCGCCGGCCATCCACGCGGCCTTCGCCGCCGCCAGCGGCGAGGCCGTCGAGTACGGCCGCGTGCTGGCGCCGCTGGACGCCTTCGAGGCCACGCTGCGGGCCTTCGTCGCCGAGGGCGGCCGGGGCTGCAACGTCACGGTGCCGTTCAAGTTCGACGCCTTTGCGCTGTGCCCGCGCCGCGGCGAGCGGGCCACGCTGGCGCAGGCCGCCAACGTGATCCGCTTCGACGCCGAGGGCTGGTGGGCCGACAACACCGACGGCGTCGGGCTGGTGCGCGACATCGAGCAGAACGCCGGCCTGCCGCTGGCCGGCCGCCGTGTGCTGCTGGTGGGCGCGGGCGGCGGCGCGGCCGGCGCGCTGGGCCCGCTGCTGGCCGCGCGGCCGGCCGAGCTGGTGCTGGCCAACCGCACGCTCGCCAAGGCCGAGGCGCTGGCCGAGCGCCATGCGGGCTGGGCGCGGGCGCACGGCGTGCGGCTGCGCGCCAGCGGGCTGGGCGAGGTGGGCGAGGCCTTCGACGTGGTGGTCAATGCCAGCGCCACCAGCCTGGGCGGCGCCGCGGTGCCGGTGGCCGCGAGCGTGCTGCGGCCCGGCACGCTGGCGCTGGACATGATGTACGGCCCGGCCGCGGCGCCCTTCCTGGCCTGGGCCTCGGCGCATGGCGCGGTGGGCCGCGACGGGCTGGGCATGCTGGTGGAGCAGGCGGTCGAGGCGTTTTTTGTCTGGCGCGGCGTGCGGCCGGCCGGCGCGCCGGTGCTCGCGCTGCTGCGCGCGCAACTGGCGGCCGAGGCTTTGAGATGAAAAACGCCTGGTCGCAGATCGGCCGGCTGATCGGCTTGCTGCTGCTGTGCGCGCTCGCGCTGCAGCTCTACTTCCTGCTGCGCGTGGCGATGATGCTGGTGATGGACCCGCAGTCCACCAGCTTCCAGCGCAGCGAGATCTGGCGCCTGGCGGTCGAGCAGCACGAGGTGCTGTGGAGCCAGCAGTGGGTGGACGACGACAAGCTCTCGAGCTCGCTGAAGCGCGCGGTGATCGCCAGCGAAGACGCCGGCTTCGCCGAGCACAGCGGCGTCGAGTGGGACGCGCTGGAAAAAGCCTGGGAGCGCAACCAGAAGGCCGAGGAGCGCGCCGGCCGCATCAACGAGCAGCTCGCCAAGCGCGAGGCCACCCGCGAGGCCGCGCGCGAAGCCAGCCGCAAGGCTGCGGCCCAGGCCAAGGCGCCCGCGCCGCGCGCGACGCCCAAGATCGTCGGCGGCTCCACCATCACCCAGCAGCTCGCCAAGAACCTCTTTCTCTCGGGCGAGCGCACGGCGCTGCGCAAGGCGCAGGAGTTCGTCATCACCTTCATGCTGGAGGCGCTGCTGGACAAGCGCCGCATCCTCGCGATCTACCTCAACAGCGTCGAGTGGGGCGAGGGCATCTTCGGCGCGCAAGCCGCCGCGCGGCACTACTTCCGCGTCGATGCGGCCCAGCTCGGCGTGAGCCAGGCGGCGCGGCTGGCGGTGATGCTGCCGGCCCCCAAGCGCTTCGAGAAGCGGCCGGGCTCAGCCTACGTGGTGGGCCGGGCCGGCACGGTGGCCGCGCGCATGGGCGCGGTGGAGCTGCCATGAACGCCGAGCTGAGCGCCGAGATCGCCGCAGCCGCCGCCCGGCTGGTGGTCGACGAAGGCATGGAATACGCCGCCGCCAAGCGCAAGGCCGCGCGCGACCTGGGCCGCCGCTCGGGCCGGGCCGGCGAGCTGCCGAGCAACGAAGCGGTCGAAGACGAGGTGCGCGACTACATCGCGCTCTTTTGCGCCGAGACCCAGCCGGGCGAGTTGCGCGCGCTGCGCGAGCTGGCGCTGGTCTGGATGGAGCGGCTGGCCGAGTTCCGCCCGCACCTGGGCGGCGCCGTCTGGCGCGGCACCGCGACGCGGCTGTCCTGCGTGATGCTGGACCTCTACTGCGACGACCCGAAAGCACCCGAGATCGCCTTCCTCAACCAGGGGCTGGATTTCGACAGCGGCGGCTCGGCGGGTGACGCCGACTTCAGCGTGCTGAGCATCGCCGCCCGCAGCACCGCGCTGAACGACTGGGTCACGGTCCACTGCCTGGTGCACGACCATGACGACCTGCGCGGCGCCCTCAAACCCGACGCGCACGGCCGCAGCTGGCGCGGCGACGCCAAGGCGCTGCGCCGCCTGCTGGAGATCCCGACATGATGTCACGCCGAACCTTGCTCTACGGCGGCGTCGCCGCCGGTGCGCTCGCGGCCGGCGCCTGGGTCAACCACCGGCGCCTGGGCGGCGCGCTGGAACCCGGCCCCGCCCTGGCGCCCGGCACCGACCCGCAGCGCTTCTGGCAGCTCGAGTTCGAAACCCCCAGCGGCGCCCGGCTCGCCACCAAGGCGCTGCAGGGCCGGCCGCTGGTCTTGAACTTCTGGGCCACCTGGTGCCCGCCCTGCGTGAAAGAAATGCCCGAGCTCGACCGCTTCGTACAGCAGTACGCCAGTGCCGGCTGGCAGGTGCTGGGCCTGGCGATCGACCAGAAGGCGCCGGTGCAGCAGTTCCTGCAGCGCCATCCGGTGAGCTTCCCGACCGCCTTGGCCGGGCCCGACGGGCTGGCGCTGGTGCGCGAGCTCGGCAACCCGGCGGGCGGTTTGCCGTTCACCGTGGTGTTTTCTGCCGCAGGCGAGGTCGTTCAGCGCAAACTGGGGGCTACCGATCTGGCCGAGCTGAGCCGCTGGGCGGGCGCCATGGGCTGAAAAATCGGGGGCCAGTCAGGTGAAAATGTCACACTTGGGTTGCCATCGACCTGTTTCTCTGTCAATAGGCCAGGGCCACTTTATTTGAGGCTCAGTTGTCTGGAAATGCGTCTAAAAGGCGTAAAGTCCGCGACTTCATATGACGGCTGGTGGCGCAGTACAACCGCTGGCGACTTTTGACATGTGTGTTCTCGTTCTTGACGAACCGAACCTGAATCTGCTGCCGAAGCGCACTTTGTGTGCCGATCGGCCAAATATCGACGCTGATTCCAGCAAGATCGCAGCCTTGGTGAACTCCGTGCCCCACTGCGGACCGCACGCCCCCGCACCGGGCCGGCGGGCGACGCCGCAACGGTCCGTCTGACCCGCGCCGCGGCGCCGACCGGCGCGACGGCGGCCTTTCTCTTTTCTCTCTAGCCTGGAGACCGATCTTCCATGGACCTGCGCAAGCTCAAGACCCTGATCGACCTCGTGTCCGAATCGAACATTGCCGAACTCGAAATCACCGAGGCCGACGGCAAGGTGCGCATCGTGAAGTCCGGCGCGGCCGGCCTGGGCGTCCCGACCATGATGACGATGGCGGCGCCCGCAGCCGCCGCGTCGGCACCAGCCGCCGCACCTGCCGCGGAGGCCGCCGCCCCGGCGCCGGCCGTGGTCACCGGCCACCTGGTCAAGTCGCCGATGGTGGGCACCTTCTACCGCTCGTCGTCGCCGGGCGGCAAGGCCATCGTCGAAGTGGGCTCGGTGGTGAAAGAGGGCGAAGCCATCTGCATCATCGAAGCGATGAAGATCATGAACGAGATCGAGGCCGACAAGGCCGGCACCATCACCCAGGTGCTGGTGGAAAACGGCCAGGCCGTCGAATTCGGCCAGCCGCTGTTCATGATCGAGTGAGCTGAAGCACGATGTTCAAGAAGATTCTGATAGCCAACCGGGGAGAGATCGCTCTCCGCATCCAGCGCGCCTGCCGCGAGATGGACATCAAGTCGGTGGTGGTCTACTCCGAGGCCGACCGCGACGCCAAGTACGTGCGCCTGGCCGAAGAGGCCGTCTGCATCGGCCCGGCGCAGTCCTCGCTGAGCTACCTCAACATGCCGGCCATCATCTCGACCGCCGAGGTGACCGATGCCGAGGCCATCCACCCGGGCTACGGCTTTCTTTCCGAGAACGCCGACTTCGCCGAGCGGGTCGAGAAGAGCGGCTTCACCTTCATCGGCCCGACGCCAGCCTCGATCCGCATCATGGGCGACAAGGTCGCCGCCAAGCAGGCGATGATCAAGTCGGGCGTGCCCTGCGTGCCTGGGTCGGAGGGCGCGCTCCCGGAAGACCCCAAGGAGATCATCCGCATCGCGCGCGTGGTCGGCTACCCGGTCATCATCAAGGCGGCCGGCGGCGGTGGCGGGCGCGGCATGCGCGTGGTGCACACCGAGGCGGCGCTGATCCATGCGGTGCAGACCACCCGCACCGAGGCCGGCGCGGCCTTCGGCAACCCGGCGGTCTACATGGAGAAGTTCCTCGAGAACCCGCGCCACATCGAGATCCAGATCATGGCCGACGAGCACCGCAGTGCCGTCTGGCTGGGCGAGCGCGACTGCTCGATGCAGCGCCGCCACCAGAAGATCATCGAAGAAGCGCCGGCGCCGGGCATCCCGCGCCGCGTGATCGAGAAGATCGGCGAGCGCTGCGCGGCGGCCTGCAAGAAGATCGGCTACCGCGGCGCCGGCACCTTCGAGTTCCTGTACGAGAACGGCGAGTTCTACTTCATCGAGATGAACACCCGCGTGCAGGTCGAGCACCCGGTGACCGAGATGGTCACCGGCATCGACATCGTGCAGATGCAGATCCGCGTCGCGGCCGGCGAGAAGCTGCCGTTCACGCAGCGCCAGATCCAGATGCGCGGCCACGCGATCGAGGTCCGCATCAACGCCGAAGACCCCTACAAGTTCACCCCCTCGCCCGGCCGCATCACGATGTGGCACCCGCCGGGCGGCCCGGGGGTGCGGGTCGATTCGCACGCATACACCAACTACTACGTGCCGCCGCATTACGACTCGATGATCGGCAAGATCATCGTGCACGGCGACACCCGCGATCAGGCGCTGGCACGCATGCGCACCGCACTGAACGAGACCGTGATCGAGGGCATACAGACCAACATCCCGCTGCACCGCGAGCTGATGGTGGACGCCAAGTTCAAGGACGGCGGCACCAGCATCCACTACCTGGAAGGCTGGCTCAGCCAGCATCGGAGATGACCCACCCCCGAGGTGCCTTCGGCCCCTCCCCCTCAAGGGGGCGCCGCTGGCGGACCGGCAGAGCCGGATCCGCGGCGGCCGCTTGGCTGGAAGCACCTGTGTGTCTGCCATCTGTCGAGCCTGGCCATGTTTGAGCTTGTCCTGACCGCCCCGCAGGCGCTGGTGGAGCCGGTTTCCGAGGCGTTGATGAACGAGCTCGGCTCGCTGTCGGTCTCGGTCGAGGATGCCGATGCCGACACCGAGGCCGAGCACGCGCTGTTCGGCGAGCCGGGCATGCCGCCGCCGCGTGCCGGCTGGGACCGCTCGACGCTGCGCGCGCTGTTCGCGCAGGAGCAGGAAGCCGCCGATGCGCTGACCTTGCTGCTGGCGCAGGACTGGACCGCGGGCCTGGGCGCGCAAAGCCTGCAGGCCGTGGCCGAGCAGGACTGGGTGCGGCTGACGCAATCGCAGTTCGCGCCGGTCGAGATCACGCCGGCATTCTGGATCGTGCCGAGCTGGCACGAGCCGCCGCCCGGCGCCGAGCGCGTCCTGCGGCTGGACCCGGGCCTGGCCTTCGGTACCGGCACCCACCCGACCACCGGCATGTGCCTGCGCTGGATCGCCGACCATGCCGCCGAGCGGGCAGCGGGCTGGTCTCGGGTGCTCGACTACGGCTGCGGCTCCGGCATCCTCGCGATCGGCACCGCGCTGTTCGGCGCGCAGGCGATCGACGCGGTCGACATCGACCCCGCGGCCGTCGAGGCCGCGCTGTACAACGCGCAGGCCAATGGCGTCACGCTGAAGGCCGGCCTGCCGGACCTGGCCCAGGGCGCCTACCCGCTGGTGCTCGCCAACATCCTTGCGACACCGCTGAAGCTGCTGGCGCCGCTGCTCTGCGGCCACCTGGCGCCCGGCGCCGACCTGGTGCTGGCCGGCATCCTGGAGCGCCAGGCCGACGAGCTGAGGGCCGCCTACCGGCCCTGGTGCGAGATCGAGGTGCTGGCCGCAGAAGACGGCTGGATCCTGATGGGCGGCCGGCGCCCGGCTTGAGCCCGTAGCGCGCGACGATGAGCCTCGCCACCCGCTGCCCCGCGTGCGGCACGGTGTTCCGTGTGGTGCAGGACCAGTTGCGGGTCTCCGAAGGCTGGGTGCGCTGCGGCCACTGCCAGGAGGTGTTCAACGCGCTGGAGAGCCTGTTCGAGCTGAGTGCCGAGGCGCCGCTGCCCGCCCCGGGCGCAGGCAGCTCAACGGCAGCACGCGCCGCCGCAGCGGCAGCCGCCGTGGAGAAGGCCCCGGCCGCCGCACTGCCCCCACCCCCTGAAGCCACCGAGCTGGACCTGAGCGATCCGGGCGACCCGGACCCCGGGGCTTCCATCGCCGAGGCCCGGCCTGCCGGCACCATTCCGCCAGACACCCCGCCTGCAAGCCCGCCGCCGGATCCGGCCCCGCTCGCCACCGCGCCCCCGCCCACCGCGCCGGCCTTCGAGGCGCCGATGTCGGTCTCCGGCCTGCTGGCGCGGCCCGACGCCGGCACCCCCTCCACCGCGGAGATGCCCGCCGTCACGCCGGAACGCTCGCCCGGCGAAGAGATACAGCCCGGTCTGCTCGACGCCGATGGCGCGCCCGACCCGCTCATCGCGCAGCCGGCAGGCGGCGCGGTACCGGCCGAGGCGGCCCCCTCGGCACCGCTGCCCTTCGAAGCCGACGACGACCCCAGGCCCAGCCTGTCGCACGACGAGGCGATCGAGATGCCCCCGTCGCGATGGCAAGCGGAGGACGAGACACCGGCACAGCGAGACGCCAGCGACCCGCCCTCGACCCCTGCGCCGCTGCGTGAATGGCAGCGCAAGCGCCCGCGCCAGCCCCGTGCGCCCGGCGGTGACGGCGGCCCCGAGACAACGACCCCGACCGGCCCGGGCGGTGCCCCGCGCGCCCAGCCGGCCTTCGTGCGCCAGGCCGAGCGCGATGCGCTGTGGCAGCGGCCGGCGGCGCGCGCTTCGCTGATGGGGGCCGCGGGCGTGCTGGGCCTGCTGCTGCTGGCCCAGGCCGCGCTGTACTTTCGCGACGGCATCGCGGCCCGCTGGCCCGGGCTGCGGCCGGCGCTGGTGCAAGCCTGCGACACCATGGGCTGCGAGGTGGGTGCGCCGCACGCGCTGGAGCGCATCAGCCTGGACGGCAGCAAGCTGACCTCCGGCGAGGCCGATGGCGCCGTCGCCGCGCCGGGCGGCGGCAAGGTCTTGCGCTTTGCCGCGGAGCTGCACAACGCGGCCCAGCACCCGGTGCGTGCCCCCGCGCTGGAACTCAGCTTCACCGACCCGCTGGGGCAGGTCGTCGCGCGGCGCGTGCTGCTGCCGCGCGAGCTGGGCCTGGCGAATGGCACGATCGCGGCCGGGAGCCCCTGGCATGTCGATGCCCGGCTCGACGTCGGCGAGCTGCGCGTGGCCGGCTTCAGCGTCGAGATCTTCTACCCCTGAGACGGCCGGCAACCCAAAGCCCCCGCCCTTCCTGTCCCGAATTCTTTTCCACCAACCGGACCCTCACCCATGGCCAGTCTCATTTGCGGCTCGCTCGCGTTCGACACCATCACGACCTTCCCGGGCCGTTTTGCCGAACAAATCCTGCCCGAGCAGGTGCACATCCTCAACGTCTCATTCCTGGTGCCCACGCTGCGGCGCGAGTTCGGCGGCTGCGCCGGCAACATCGCCTACACGCTGCAGGCCCTGGGCGGCAACGCGGTGGTGATGGCCGCGATCGGCAACGACGGCACCAGCTATGTCGAGCGCATGAAGGGCCTGGGCATAGACACTTCCTGCGTGCTGCAGGTGGCCGACAGCTACACCGCGCAGGCCATCATCATCACCGACAGCGACAACAACCAGATCACCGCCTTCCACCCCGGCGCGATGCAGGAGGCCCACCGTATCGGCCTGCCGCAGCGCAGCGACCTGAAGCTCGCGATCATCGGGCCGGACGGGCGCGATGCGATGCTGCGCCGGGCCCGCGACCTCAGCGCCGCCGGCGTGCCCTTCGTCT
>DATHWJ010000506.1:0-17216 GCA_035460745.1 Ideonella sp.
CAAGACAGGCCGCCCTCGGGCCCGAGCAATATGCTCTGGACTGGGGATAGTCGAGATCGAAAGGTCAGCCGCGGGGTTGATAACCCGCGGTTCCGAAGAGCCGTATGTGAACAGCACAAGTACGGTTCTGTGAGAGGGGCCCGCAGCGATGCGGGTCCCTACTCGATGACATGAACGGAGCAGCATGGCCGCCGGCCTGATCCCGCTCCGCTCACGCAAGCCGATAGACCGTGGCCTGCCACGCTGCCAAACGCAACGACCCATCCCCCAATGGCCCGTCGCCCGTCGCGCCGCTGTCGAGCACCACTTCGGCAACCTTCAAGTCACTGGGCAGCCCATAGTCCAGCGTCTCGCTGCCGAAGTTGATCACCACCGCAAACCTATCCTTCCCCAGCGTGCGGGTGTAAGCGAAGACACGCGGATGCTCCGGATCGAGGTTGGCGAATGCGCCATGCACCAAGGCGGGATGGGCGCGTCTCAATGCGATCAAGCGCCGATGGTGGTGGTAGACCGAATCGGGGTCATCGACCTGGGCCGCCGCATTGATCTCGGTGTGGTTGGGGTTGACGGCCAGCCAGGGTGTGCCGGTCGTGAACCCGCCGTGCGCCTCGGCGCTCCATTGCATCGGCGTGCGCGCATGGTCGCGGCTGGTCTGGTGCAAGTGGGTGAGCAACTCCTCGGCGGGCACTTTGCCCGTTTCGACCAGCGTGCGCCACAGGCCCTTCACTTCGACGTCGTCGTACTGCTCGAAGTGCTCGAACGGGAAATTGGTCATGCCCAGTTCGTCGCCCTGGTAAAGGAAGGGTGTCGCGCGCTGGGTCAGCATCAGCGTGGCCAGGGCCTTGGCGGAGGCGGCACGCCAGGCGGGGCTGTCGTCGCCGAAATGCGAGACCGCGCGCGGGTTGTCGTGGTTGCACAGGAAGCTGGTGGCCCAGCCGTGCTCGCCGGCGGTCTGGTCGATCCGGGTGAAGGCGGCCTTGAGCTGCGGCAGCGTCCAGCCGGTCTTGCGCCAGTTGTCGCGGTCCAGCCGCACGATGTCGAAGTGGAAGATCATGCTCAGCTCCTGCCGGCGCGCGTCGGTGAAGAGCGGGGCCTGCTCGAAGCTCACGCCGAAGGCCTCGCCGACGGCCATCGCGCCATAGGGCGCCAGCACCTCGCGGTGCATGGCCTGCAGGTACTCGTGGATGCGCGGGCCGCTGGCGTAGACGAACTCGGGGTGGGCCAGCTGCCCGGGCGCCAGGTCCGGCAGGCCGGGCTGCTTGGAGATGAAAGGGATCACGTCCATGCGGAAGCCGGCCACGCCCTTGTCCAGCCAGAAGCGCATCAGCTCGAAGACGTCGGCGCGGACTTGGGGGTTCTCCCAGTTCAGGTCGGGCTGCTTCTCGGCGAAGCAGTGCAGGTAGTACTGGCCGGTGGCTTCGTCGAGCTTCCAGGCGGAGCCGCCGAAGAAGGAGGGGTAGTTGTTGGGCGGGCCGCCATCGACGCCATCTCGCCAGATGTAGTGCTCGCGCCAGGGGTTGTCGCGGCTGCTGCGGCTCTGCTGGAACCAGGCGTGCTCGTCGCTGCTGTGGTTCACCACCAGGTCGATGATGAGCTTGATGCCGCGCGCGGCCATGCCGGCGAGCATCTCGTCGAAGTCGGCCATCGTGCCGAACTCCGCCATCACCTGGCGGTAGTCGCGGATGTCGTAGCCGTTGTCGGCATTGGGGCTGTCGAAGTGCGGGCTGAGCCACACCACGTCGACGCCCAGCGCCTTCAGGTAGTCGAGCCTGGCCGTGATGCCCGGCAGGTCGCCGATGCCGTCGCCGTTGCTGTCATTGAACGAGCGGGGGTAGACCTGGTAGACAACAGCGTCTTTCCACCACGGCAACGCGCCAGAGCCCACCGTCATCTCGATTCTCCATGTTGGAAGTCGGCACCCCTACCAAGGGGCGTGCGCGGATCCGGCTCTGCCGGTCCGCTGCGCGAGCCCCCTCGGGGGGGCAGCGAGCGCTAGCGAGCGTGGGGGCGTCATTTTTTGGGGCTTCATGCCCACCCGGCATCCACGAGGAACTCCTGCGCGGTGCAGGCCCGGCTGTCGTCGGCCGAGAGGAACAGCACCATGCGCGCGATGTCGTCCGGCAGCAGCTTGTCGGGCAGGCACTGGTTGCGGGCGATCGCCGCTTCGCCCTCGGCGTTCAGCCAGAGTTTGACCTGCCGCTCGGTCATCACCCAGCCGGGCGAGACGGTGTTGATGCGGATGCGGTCCTTGCCCAGCGGCTGCGCCAGCCCGCGCGTGAGGCCGTTGACCGAGGACTTGGCGATCGCGTAGCAGGGGTACTCGCCGCCCTTGGTCTGCCAGCCGGTGGAGCCCAGGTTGACGATGGAGCCGCCGCCCAGCCGCTGCATGCCCGGCACCACGGCCTGGATCGCGAAGAAGGCCGGGCGCTGGTTCACGGCCATGCGCTCCTCCCAGTAGTCCAGCGTCACGGCCTCGAGCTTGTGGCGCTCGTCGTGGGCCACGTTGTTGACCAGCACGGCAAAGTCGCCGAGGGCGGCGGAGGCGTCGGCCACGGCCGCTTGCAGCGCCGCCACGTCGCGCACATCGACCGCGCGCCACCAGGGCTCGGGGTGGCCCTGCGCGGCCAGCGATTCGGCCAGCGTGCGGCTGGGCTCGGCGGCGAGGTCGATGAACGCCACCCGTGCGCCCTGGGCGGCCAACGCCGCGACGATGGCCGCGCCGATGCCGGTGCCGCCGCCGGTGACAAAGACATTGCGCCCGCGCAGGCTGGGGTAGCGGCCGGCGTCGACGGGCGGCTGTGGGGCGAGGGGCGAGGGGGAAACGGCGGACTCCATCGGGTCTCCTATACAAAAGTTGGTATCAATCAATGCCATGAATTCATTTTTCAGGAATCAGTGTCGGGGCATACGATGAGCTCGTCAAGGCCGTGAAGGGCCTTGCAAGCCTTTTGCGCCAGCCGAGCAGGCGGCCCATCCCAACGATCACGAAAGACCACATCCCATGGATGCCAAGAAGCCTCCCCGCCGCAGCCAGGGCTGGTTCGGCCGCACCGACCGCGATGGCTTCATGCACCGCAGCTGGATGAAGAACCAAGGCTACCCCGACGACCTGTTCGACGGCCGGCCCGTCATCGGCATCTGCAACACCTGGAGCGAGCTGACGCCCTGCAACGGCCACTTCCGCGAGCTCGCCGAGTTCGTCAAGCGCGGCGTCTACGAGGCCGGCGGCTTCCCGCTCGAGTTCCCGGTGATGTCGCTGGGCGAGACCCAATTGCGGCCCACCGCGATGCTGTTCCGCAACCTGGCGAGCATGGACGTCGAGGAGTCCATCCGCGGCAACCCGATGGACGGCGTGGTGCTGCTGATGGGCTGCGACAAGACCACGCCCTCGCTGCTGATGGGCGCCGCGAGCTGCGACCTGCCGACCATCGGCCTGTCGGGCGGGCCCATGCTGAACGGCAAGTTCCGCGGCCGCGACATCGGCTCGGGCACCGGCGTCTGGCAGATGAGCGAGATGGTGCGCGGCGGCGAGATGAGCCCGCAGGAGTTCGCCTCGGCCGAGAGCTGCATGCACCGCTCCAAGGGCAGCTGCATGACCATGGGCACGGCCTCGACGATGGCCAGCATGGTGGAGGCGCTGGGCATCTCGCTGCCCGAGAACGCCGCGATCCCGGCGGTGGACGCCCGCCGCAACCGGCAAGCGCAACTCACTGGCCGGCGCATCGTCGAGATGGTGAAGCAGGACATCCGCATGTCCAGCATCCTGACCCGCCAGGCCTTCGAGAACGCGATCCGTACCAACGCGGCGATCGGGGGCTCGACCAACGCGGTGATCCACCTGCTGGCGGTGGCCGGCCGCATCGGCATCGACCTGAAGCTCGATGACTGGGACAAGCTCGGCTCCGAGGTGCCCTGCCTGCTGGATCTGCAGCCCTCGGGCCGCTTCCTGATGGAAGACTTCTACTACGCCGGCGGCCTGCCGGCCGTGATGCGCGAGATCCAGCACCTGCTGCACCTGGACGCCCCGACCGCCAACGGCAAGACCATCGGTGAAAACATCCTGGAAGCACCGTGCTGGAACCGCGAGGTCATCAGGCCCTTGGACCAACCCTTCAAGGACGCCGCCGGCATCGCCGTGCTGCGCGGCAACCTCGCGCCCAACGGCGCCGTCATCAAGCCCTCGGCCGCCAGCGAACACTTGCTGAAGCACCGCGGCCGCGCCGTCGTCTTCGAGAACATCGAAGACTTCCACGCCCGCATCGACGACGAAGACCTGGACGTCGACGAAGACTGCGTGATGGTGTTGAAGAACTGCGGCCCGCGCGGCTACCCCGGCATGTCCGAGGTGGGCAACATGCCGCTGCCGCCCAAGGTGCTGCGCAAGGGCGTGACCGACATGGTGCGCATCTCCGACGCCCGCATGAGCGGCACCGCCTACGGTACCGTGGTGCTGCACACCTCGCCTGAAGCCGCGGCCGGCGGCCCGCTGGCGCTGGTGAAGAACGGCGACATCATCGAGCTCGACGTGGGCGCGCGGCGCCTGCACCTGGAGGTCAGCGACGAGGAGCTGGCCCGCCGCCGCGCCGACTGGAAGGCCCCCGAGCTGCCGGCGCGCGGCTGGCAGCGGCTCTACGTGCAGCACGTGCAGCAGGCCCACCTGGGCGCGGACCTGGACTTTCTGGTGGGCGGCAGCGGGGCGGGGGTGCCCAGGGATTCGCACTGAGCTCATCGACCGCGAGTGGGCGCACCCTGCGCCCCTCGCGTCGGCGTCACGAGGCATATAATTTAAAGTATATGTGTCGCCTTGAGACGCAAGCTGAAACGGGGGAGTGCGATGGCGCAGGTAACGCTCTATCTCGATGACGAAGTGGACAGCCTGCTGCGCAGCAGCGCGCAAGCCGCAGGGGTCTCCAACAGCCGCTGGGTGGCCGACCTGATTCGCCACCATGCCCATGCGCAGTGGCCCCAGGCCGTGCTGGACCTGGCCGGCGCGTTTCCCGACTTCCCGACCGCCGAGGATCTGCGCGCACAGGCTGGCAGCGATGTGACGCGCGTCGGGTTCTGATGCTTGCGCTCGACACCAACACGATCAGCTGCTTTTTCCGTGGGGATGCGCAGGTCACGACCCGCATCGCGGCACTTTCACCGTCGGACCTCGCGGTTCCCGCGGTGGTGGTGTATGAGTTGCGCTTCGGCTTGGCGCGCATGCCTGCCGCCGGCCGAGAGCCGAGGCTGAAGGCGCTGGAGGCGTTCTTGCGGCCTCTTGCCGTGTTGCCATTCGACGAGGCCGCTGCCGCGATCGCGGCGCGACTGCGCGCCGCATTGGAGGCGAAGGGAGCACCCATCGGGCCGCACGACACGCTGATCGCCGCCACCGCCTTGGCGCACGGTGCCACCCTGGTGACTCGCAATGCCGGCGAGTTCGGCCGTGTGGAGGGCTTGCTGGTCGAGAACTGGCACGCGGACGCCGCGGCGACACAGCCGGTCTTGCCCGCCCGCAAGAAGCGGGCAGCTCCCAAAGGCGCCTGACCGTCGGCCAGACGCGGTCAAGCGGTCAAGACAAGCCGACCACCTGCCCGTACTCATCCAGATCGATGTGCTCCGCCGCCGGCACGGCCGGCAGCCCAGGCATGGTCATGATGTCGCCGCAGACCATCACGACGAACTCGGCTCCCGCCGCCAGGCGCACCTCGCGCACCTGCAGCACGTGGCCGCTGGGCGCGCCGCGCAGCGTGGGGTCGGTCGAGAAGCTGTACTGGGTCTTGGCGACGCAGACCGGCAGGTGGCCGTAGCCGCCGGCCTGCAACTGCTCGATCTGGGCCTTGACGGCGGCGCTGGCGGCGATGCCGCTGGCGCCGTAGGTGCGCACCGCGAGCAGGCGCAGCTTCTCCCACAGCGGGTCGCTGCCGGCATAGGCGAAGCGCAGCGGCGCGGCCGGCGCGTCGGCCAGACGCACCACGTCGCGCGCCAGCTCGGCCGCGCCGCGGCCGCCTTCGGCCCAGTGGCGCGCGGTGTGGGCAGTGACGCCGAGGGCGCCTATGCGCTCGCGCAGCAGCGCGTGCTCGGCCTCGGTGTCGCTCGCGAAGTGGTTGATCGAGACCACGCAGGGCAGGCCGAAGGTCTCGCGCAGGTTGTGCAGGTGGCGCTCGAGGTTGGCCATGCCGCGCTCCAGCGCCGGCAGGTCTTCGGCGCCCAGCGCCTTGAGCTCGACGCCGCCGTGGTACTTGAGCGCGCGCACCGTGGCCACCAGCACCGCCACCGCGGGGCGCAGGCCGCTGGCGCGGCACTTGATGTCGATGAACTTCTCGGCCCCCAGGTCGGCACCGAAGCCGGCCTCGGTGACCACGTAGTCGCCCAGCCGCAGGGCGGTGCGCGTCGCGATCACCGAGTTGCAGCCGTGCGCGATGTTGGCGAAGGGCCCGCCGTGCAGCAGCGCCGGGTTGTTCTCCATGGTCTGCACGAGGTTGGGCGCCAGCGCCTCCTTCAGCAGCACGGCCATCGCGCCGTGCACCTTCAGGTCGGCCGCGCGCACCGGCTGGCGCGCGCGGGTCTCGGCCACCACGATGCGGCCCAGGCGGGCCTTGAGGTCCTGCAGCGACGAGGCCAGGCACAGGATGGCCATGACCTCGGAGGCCACCACGATGTCGAAACCGTCCTGCCGCGGGAAGCCGTTGGCCGTGCCGCCCAGGCCGACGGTGATCTGCCGCAGCGCGCGGTCGTTCATGTCCATCACGCGGCGCCAGGTGATGCGGCGCACGTCGATGTCCAGCGCGTTGCCGTGGTGGATGTGGTTGTCTATCGTCGCGGCGAGCAGGTTGTTGGCCAGCGCGATGGCGTGGAAGTCGCCGGTGAAGTGCAGGTTGATCTCTTCCATCGGCACGACTTGCGCCCGGCCGCCGCCGGTCGCGCCGCCCTTGAGGCCGAAGACCGGGCCCAGCGAGGGCTCGCGCAGCGCGATCAGCGCCTTCTTGCCGATGTGGTTCAGCGCGTCGCCCAGGCCGACCGTGGTGGTGGTCTTGCCCTCGCCGGCCGGCGTCGGGCTGATGGCGGTGACCAGCACCAGCTTGCCCTCGGGCCGCCCGGCGAGCGACTCGACGAAGGGCAGGGCCAGCTTGGCCTTGTAGTGGCCGAAGGGCACCAGGTGCTCGTCGGCGATGCCCAGCCGGTCGCGGGCCAGCTCGGGGATGCGGCGCAGCGTGGCTTCGCGGGCGATCTCGATGTCGCTGAGGGGCATGTGTCTCAGGCCGCCTGGCGGGTTGCGGCTTGCTCGCCGAGGATGTGGTCCAGCGCCGTCTCCAGGTTGGCCACCGAGCGCTCCACATGGTGCAGCTTGTCCAGCCCGAACAAGCCGATGCGGAAGGTCTTGAAGTCCGCCGGCTCGTCGCACTGCAGCGGCACGCCCGCGGCGGTCTGCAGGCCCTCGCCGAGGAAGGCCTTGCCGTTGTGCAGGCCGTCGAGCTCGGTGTAGCTGACCACCACGCCGGGCGCCTGGAAGCCCTCGGCCGCGACGCTGGGGATGCCCTTGGACACCAGCAGCGCGCGCACGCGCCGGCCCAGCTCCAACTGCTCCGCACGCAGCTTCTCGAAGCCGTAGGCGCGGGTCTCGAGCATCGCGTCGCGGGTCAGCGTCAGCGCGTCGGTGGGCATGGTGGCGTGGTAGGCGTGGCCGCCGGCCTCGTAGGCCTCCATGATCTGCAGCCACTTCTTCAGGTCGGCCGCGAAGCTGGAGCTGGTGCTGCCGTCGATCGCGCTGCGCGCGCGCTCGCTGAGCATCACGAAGGCGCAGCAGGGCGAGCCGCTCCAGCCCTTTTGCGGCGCGCTCACCAGCACGTCGACGCCGGTGGCCTGCATGTCCACCCACATCGCGCCGGAGGCGATGCTGTCGAGCACGAAGAGGCCGCCCACCTCGTGCACCGCGTCGGCGACCTGGCGCAGGTAGTCGTCCGGCAGGATCAGGCCGGCGGCGGTCTCGACGTGTGGCGCGAAGACCACGGCGGGCCTTTGCTGCAGGATGGCGGCCACCACCTCGACGATGGGTGCGGGCGCGAAAGCGGCCTGGTGGCCGGGCGCCACCGGGCGCGCCTTCAGCACCGCCTGCGACGACGGGATCTGCCCCATCTCCAGGATCTGCGTCCAGCGGTAGCTGAACCAGCCGTTGCGTATCACCAGCGTGCTGCGCCCGCCCGCGAACTGCCGGGCGACCGCCTCCATGCCGAAGGTGCCGCTGCCGGGCACCACGATGGCGGAGCGCGCGTGGTAGACCTCCTTCAGCACGCTGGAGATGTCGCGCATCACGCCCTGGAACTTCTTGGACATGTGGTTCAGCGCGCGGTCGGTGAACACCACCGAGTATTCGAGCAGGCCGTCGGGATCGATGGTGGGAAGCAGGCCGGGCATGGGGCGCCTTTCACGGGGTTCACGGGATTCGCCGGGAGGGCGATTCGGGGCCGGGCAGCTTAGCACCGGCCCGGTGCGGACCGCCCTTGTGGCGAACCCGCTGGTGTGCGCGACAGGGGCATGCCGGCGGCCGCCGGCCGCCGTCGGCAGTTGCGCGCTCAGGCCCGCAGCATCAAGTTGAGCTGGTCGATCACCTCGGCCCAGTCGGCGTCGTCCCGGATTTCTTCGCGCAGGAACTGGGCCTGGCTGGGCGACCAGAAACTCGCATCGGCCAGGCGCACGTCATCGGCCAGGGGCCGGTGCGCGCTGGCAAAACGCTCGATCTCGCCGGGTTCGTCGGGCAGGCCGAGCTGTGCAAAGAGGTTGCTCAGCGTGTGGTTCGTCGCTTCCATCGGAGGCCTTTCTCGATTGCTGCTGTGGGTTCCGGCAAGGCGGTCGGCTTCGCCTCGACAGCGGGCTTGCTGTGCGAAAAATTGTGCCACGCAGCAGCGCCCGGCGGCGTAGGACAGGCGCCTGTCCACGCCCGCCGCCGCCGCCGCTCAGCGCTCAAAACTGCTGGAAGCTCACCCCCAGCCCCACGCTGTTCTGCCGGAAGTTGTAGTCGGTCAGCGTCTCGCCATAGCCGCCGAAAGCCTGCACCATCCAGCGCAGGCCGTTGGGCTGCTTCTTGAAGACCGGGTAGGTCCACTCGAACTGCAGTGCGCCGTAGTGGCCGTCCTTCAGCGTGGTGCGGTAGAGCAGCGAGGCGGTGTGGGGGCCCGCGTTCCAGTTGAGCTGGAAGTCGGCGCGGCCGCGGTAGCCGACCAGGTCGGGGTTGTTGTCGCTGTCGAGGTCTTCCTTCAGGCGGTGGGCGATGCGGGTGGTGAACGACCAGTCGCCGCGCTCGAAGCCGGCGCCGAGGTAGACGCGGTTCCAGCTGCGCGAGAGCGGGTCGCTCTGGCCGTTGGACTGGTGGGCCAGCGCGAGCTGGGTGTAGCGCCACTGCCAGCCGAAGGGCAGGGCACGCAGGCCCTCGCCGGTGGGCACCACGTAGATGGCCTCGGGTTCGTAGTCGCTGTTGCGAAAGGGCTTGGAGTCGGCGCCGTTCCAGACCTGCCAGAGCGCCTGCTGGGTAAAGGCCAGCCAGAGGTCGCCGCCGGGCAGGCCGACGTCCTGCGCCACCTTGGTTCGCAGCGAGAGCTGGAACTTGGCCTCGACGCGGCGGTAGTTGGGCAGGCTCACGGCAGCCTGCGTCGGCGTTTGCGGGTCGCGGTTGATGCGGGTGGTGGCGTGCAGCGGCAGCACGTAGTTGGTTCGGTAGCCGGTGAGGTTGAAGACGCCGCGCTTGTCCTTGGTGTCCAGCTCCCAGTACTTGGAGAGCAGGCTGGGGTCGTCGGCCGGCTTGGCCGAGGCGGGCTCGGGCGCATCCTTGGGCGCCAGCAGCGTGGTGGGCGCGGGCGCCGCCTTCTGGGCGTCGCCGGGCGACGGCGGCGCGGGCGCCCGGCCGGCGAACTTGTCGTAGCAGGCCAGCCGGTCGGCCGCCGCGCCGATCTGCGCGCACTGCTCGAGCGCCGGCGGCAAGGCGCCCGGCTCGGCGGCGAGTGCCGGTGTGCTGCACAGCGCGAGCCAGGTCCACCAGAGAGCGTGTTGCGGGCGGCGGGGCACGGTACAAGAGCGCATGGCGGCGGCGAGGGGGACTGCGGAGGGGCCGATGGTACGGGGTGCGCACGAGACGCCGATACGGACGGAGACCGGATATTGCGGCCGGGCCTGGCGAAAGGGCCTCACCAGGCCATGCCCGCCCCGACGGCACCGGCCAGCACCAGGCTCGCGCCCCACAGCAGGTCGAGGTTGAACCAGGCCTGCTTCAGGAAGCGCAGGCCGAGGTAGCGGTAGACGCCCCAGGCGACCGCCAGGCCGGCGGCCACCATCGCCAGCGTGTGCACCAGCGAGATCGCGACGGCGGTGCCCACGCCGGAGCGCATCCAGGCCATCAGGCCGGCGTGGCCGGCTTCGACCAGCCCGGTGGCCGCAACCGGCCCCGCGCCCGACGGCTCGCACAGGCCCAGCGCCACCGGCACCAGCATCAGCCCCGCGCCATGCGTGGTCGCCATCAGGAACGACCACCACGCCAGCTGCGTGGGCGGCACCCGGGCCATGAAGCGCGGGTGGCGGCGCTGCAGCAGCTTGTAGGCGCCGTAGGCCAGCACCGCCAGCCCCGCGGCGATGCGGATCTCGCGGCTCCAGGCCACGTACCACGAGAGCATCGCGAAGGGCACCAGCACTACCGCCATCGCCAGCAGGTGCCCGCCGCCCAGCGGCAGCAGCGTCTTGAAGACGGCCGCGCCGCGCCGCTCGCTGAGGCCGTTGGCCACCGCGAGCGGCCAGCCCATCGCCGGGTTCAGCCCGTGGTAGGCGCCGAGCGCGACGACCGTGAGCCAGAGCGCGGCGTGGCCGTCCAGGCTCACGGGTTGAGCCGCTTCAGGCCGAGGGGTAGCAGAACGAGTCGGTCGAGCAGTCGCCGCCCTCCAGCCGGATCTGGTGCGCGCCGTAGCCCTCGCCGAAGTCGACGTGGAACTCGGGGTCCAGCGTCAGGCCGCCGTTGGAGCCGACCCGCGCCATCACCTGCACCGCCGGCATGCCGCCGGGGTAGAACTGCTTGTCCCAGCTGCTGTAGAGCGAGTTGGTGAAGTAGACGCGCTGGCCGTCGCGGCTGATCTCGGTCATCTGCGGGCCGCCGGCGAAGGGCTTGCCGCTGGGGTGGGGCGTGCGCCTTGCGATGCCGCCGACATGCACGCTGCCGGCCAGCTTGGGCTTCATCGGGTCGGTCACGTCGTACTGGCGCAGCTCGCCGGTGCCCCAGCAGGCCACGTAGAGGAAGCGGTCGTCCAGCGAGAGGTCGATGTCGCTGATCAGCGGCGGCACCGCGCCGAAGCCCTGCAGCAGCGGCGGCAGCAGCGCGGCGTCGGCCGGCTCGGGCGGGATCACCGCGGTCTTTTCGATGTGGAACTTGCCGTCCTTGCGGTACCAGGTCCAGATCGAGCCTTCGAGGTTGGTGGTGTCCACCACCACGCCGAGGAAGCCGTACTCGCGCGTCGGGTCGTGCGCCGGGCGTATCTCCAGCGCCATCTGGTGGTTGGCGCCGAGGTCTATGGTCTGCACATGCTTGCGCGCGCGCAGCGCCCAGAAGTGCACCTGGTGGCCGTACTTGTTGGCCAGCAGGTCCTCGGCCACGATGCCATTCTCGAACTGCGGCGGCAGGCCCCACTCGCTGGAGACCATGTAGTCGCGCGGCAGGTTCCACCAGAAGTCGTAGTGCAGCTTCTGCGGCCCGCGGTCTATCTCCCACTTGCCGCGGATCTCGAAGGTCTCGCAGTCCATGATGAAGACGCCGGGAGGCCCTTCGGTGCCGTCCGGGCCGGCGCCGCCCAGCGTGCTGATGTAGATGCCCTCGGGGCCGCAGTGCACGGTGTGCGGGCGCGAGTAGCCGGTCTTGCGCAGCACCTCCTCGGGCTCGATGGTCTTGATGATCCTGGGCCGGGTCGGGTCGGGTTGCGTGTCGACCACGTAGATGCGCGAGGAGCGTATGCCGGGGATGATCAGGTAGCGCCGCTGCAGGAAGGCGTGGCCGGAGAGCGGCGAGAGCGACGAGCTGCAGGCGTTCCAGCCGAAGTGGTGGAACTCGTCGCCCTTGTGGGGCATGTCCAGCCGGTGCAGCACGCTGCCGTAGGTCTTGGAGCCGGGGTCCAGGTCGACCACGGCCAGCGCATCGGCGCGCGAGCCGTCGGGCGACAGCAGCGCGGTGTAGGCCAGCTTCTCAGCCGGCGCTTCCATCGCCAGGCGCGGCGAGGGGTGGAAGGTGGGGTCGGGGCGCAGGGTCTCCAGCATGTCAGCTCCTTGGGTCGACGTGGTTCGCAACAGGACGCTTCTTGTTTCACTTCGCTGCATGGGTGGCAGGAAGGCGGGTGCCCAGTGTGCGACGCACGATGACGGTGTCAAGTGCGGGGAGCGTGGATGCTGATACGGTGTGTGTCGGGCCCGCGGCCGCCTCAGCTGCTCTGCCGCAGCACCAGCTCGAAGCCCAGGTCCAGCGCCGGCTGCGCCACCGGCTCGCCGCGCATCAGCCTCAGCAGCATGCCGGCCGCCTGCGAGCCGATGCCGCTGCGCGGCGTGCCGACGGTGGTCAGCGCCGGCAGCATCTGGTCGCTGCCGGCGAGGTCGTTGAAGCCGGCCACGGCGATCTGCTCGGGCACCTTGACCTTCAGCCGCAGGGCGGCCAGCAGCCCGCCTTGCGCCAGGTCGTCGTTGCAGAAGAACATCGCGTCGATGTCGGGCCGCGCGGCGACGATCTGCTCGAACATCTGCGCACCCAGCGCCATCGACGAGCGGGCCGGGTTGAGGAACTCCAGGCCGGGGTCGTAGAGGCCGGCGGCGCGCATCGCGCGGCGGTAGCCTTCGGCGCGCTGCATCACGCGCGGGTCGAGCTGCGCGGCGACGAAGGCGACGCGGCGCCGGCCGCGCGCCAGCAGGTGATCGGTGATGGCCTGGCCGCCGGCGGCCTGCGAGAAGCCCACGCTGTGCACGCCGGGCGCGTCGGTGGTCTCCATCAGGTGCACGCAGGGCACGCCGCTGGCCTGTATCAGGCGGCGGCTGGCTTCGCTGCGGTCGAAGCCGGTCACCAGCAGGCCGGCGGGCCGGTGCGCCATGTAGCTCTTGAGCAGTTGTTCCTCCTCGACCGCGTCGTAGTGGGTCACGCCGATCAGGGTCTGGTAGCCGGCCGGCAGCAGCGTGGCGTGCACGGCTTCGAGCAGGTCGACGAAGAGGGTGTTGGAGAGCAGCGGGATCAGCACCGCCACGTGGCTGCTGCGGCTGGAGGCGAGGGCGCGGGCCGCGGGGTCGGGCACGTAGCCCAGACGCTCGGCGGCTGCCTGCACGCGGGCGATCAGCTCGGGGTCGACGCTGCGCTGGCCGCGCAGCGCGCGCGACGCGGTGATGGGGCTGACGCCGGCCTCGCGGGCGACGTCGTCGAGCGTGATGCGGCCGGTGGCGCGGGAGCGGGGGAGGGTGGTCATGGCGCGGGTGGCTGGGGAAAACCCTGGATTGAGAAAGCGATGCCGGGGTTTAGGATAGCGCTATCCGAAGCCCGATGGCAAGCCTTCTCTGCACAGCAGGAACGAGGCAGGCCAGAGGTAGAAGAGAGTTCACTCCATCCACCGGCGAGACACGTGCTCGCTGTTTTTTCGGCTCAACAGGATAGCGCTGTCCAACGTATGGAATCTCTGGTTGTCATGGGAGTCGCCGGTTGCGGCAAATCCAGCCTGGGCCGCGAAGTGGCTGCAGCGCTGGGCCTGCCGCTGATCGAGGGCGACGACTTTCACCTCCCGGCCAGCGTGGCCAAGATGAAGGCCGGCGTGCCGCTGGAGGATGCCGACCGCATCGGCTGGCTGGACGAGCTGGGCCGCCAGCTCGCCGCCCATCCGCAGGGTGCGGTGCTGACCTGCTCGGCCTTGCGCAAGGCCTACCGCGAGCGGCTGCGTGCGGCTTCGGCCGGCCTGCGCTTCGCCCACCTGGCGCTGAGCCGCGACGAATCCGTGCGCCGTGTCGCCGCCCGCGCCGCGGCGCACTTTTTCACCCCCAGCCTGGTCGACAGCCAGTTCGCCGCGCTGGAATCGCCGGCGGGCGAGCCCGGCGTGCTGACGCTGGACGCCACGCTGCCGCTGCCCGACCTCACCGTGCTGGTCCTCGACTGGCTGAAAGGATCGCCCCATGCATGAACCCACCGCCTTGCCCAGGCTGCAGCGCGTCGCCAACACGGCGATGGCCGCCTGCCTCGCCGTGATGGCCGGCTCCGTCTTCCTCAACGTCGTGCTGCGCTACGGCTTCGGCAGCGGCGTGGCCGCCAGCGAGGAGCTGTCGCGGCTGCTGTTCGTCTGGATGGTGTTCATCGGCGCGACCGCCGCCTACCCGCTGGGCGAGCACATGGCCTTCACCAGCCTGTTGCGGCCGCTGCGCGAGAGCCGCTGGCTGCCGTGGGTGTCGCGCCTGATCCACGTGCTGGTGATCGCCGCCGCGGGCCTGGTGGCCTGGGGCGCCTGGCAGCAGGTGGTCGTCGGCATGGACAGCCGCAGCGTCGTGCTCGCCTATCCCACCGCGCTGCTGCCGCTGCCGGCTTTCCTCTCGATGCTGGCGATCGCCGTGATGGCGCTGGTCGACCTGCTGCGCGGCAAACCCGTCGACTTCGGCCACGAAGCCGAGATGGAGTGATCATTCATGTCTCCTGAAGCCCTCGCTTTCATCGCTTTTTCACTGGGCATGCTCGCCTTCATGGGCGTCGGCGTGCCGATGGCCCTGGCGCTGGTGCTCACCGGCGCCTCCATGGCCTGGGTGCTGGGCTTCTGGGACACCCAGTTGCTGGCCCAGAACCTGGTGGCCGGCGTCGACAGCTTCCCGCTGCTGGCGGTGCCGTTCTTCATCCTCGCCGGCGAGCTGATGAACAGCGGCGGCATCAGCAAGCGCATCATCGACATGGCGCAGGCCTGGTTCGGCCACGTGCGCGGCGGCCTGGGTTTCGTCACCATCGGCACGGCCATCATGCTGTCGGCGATGTCGGGCTCGGCGCTGGCCGACGCGGCGGCGATGTCCACCATCCTGCTGCCGATGATGCGCAAGCACGGCTACCCGGTCGGCCCCTCGGCCGGCCTGATCGCCGCGGGCGGCGTGATCGGCCCCATCATCCCGCCGTCGATGGCCTTCGTGATCTACGGCGTCACCACCAACACCTCGATCTCCGCGCTGTTCCTGTCCGGCATCGCGCCGGGCCTGATCATGGGCGCCGGCCTGGTCATCGCGTGGAAGCTGGAGCTGCGCAAGTTCACCGTCGAGGTCGATCCGCCGTTGCCGGTGATCGACAGGCTGCGCGCCACCGGCCGTGCCTTCTGGGCGCTGGTGATGCCGCTGATCATCATCGGCGGCATGAAGACCGGTGTCTTCACGCCGACCGAAGCGGCGGTGGTCGCCGCGGTCTACGCGATGGTGGTGGCCTTCTTCATCCATCGCGAGATGAAGCTGGGCGACCTGCACGGCGTGCTGGTGCGCGCTGCGCGCACCACTGCCATCGTGATGTTCCTCTGCGCCGGTGCGCAGGTGGCGAGCTACATGATCACGCTGGCCGACCTGCCCTCGGTGCTGACCGGCTGGCTGGGCCCGCTGATCGAGAACCCGCGGCTGCTGATGTTGGTGATGATGGTGGTGCTGGTGCTGGTGGGCACGGCGCTGGACCTGACGCCGACCATCCTGATCTTCGCGCCGGTGATGCTGCCCATCGCCGTCAAGGCCGGCATCGACCCGGTCTACTTCGGCCTGATGTTCGTGCTCAACGGCTCCATCGGCCTGATCACGCCGCCGGTGGGCACGGTGCTCAACGTCGTGGCCGGCGTCGGCCGGGTGCCGATGCACACGGTGATCAAGGGCGTGAACCCCTTCCTGCTCACCTACACCCTGATCCTGCTGCTGTTCGTGATCTTCCCGCAGCTCGTGACCGCGCCGGTGGCGTGGATGCGCTGAGCCCCTCCTTCATTCCATTCAACCCCCTGGAGACCTTCCCATGAAAACACTTCGCCGCACGCTGCTCGCCGCCGTGGCCACCGCCGCGTTCGCCGCCCCCTTCGCCAGCCTGGCGCAAGACATCAAGCCGCGCCTGATCCGCTTCGGCTACGGCCTGAACGAGCAGAGCAACCAGGGCCGCGCCGCCAAGGTCTTCGTCGCCGAGGTCGACAAGCTCTCTGGCGGCAAGATGAAGGTGCGTGCCATCGGCGCCGCCGCGCTCGGCCCCGACACCCAGATGCAGCAGGCGCTGATCGGCGGCGCGCAGGAGATGATGGTGGGCTCCACCGCCACGCTGGTCGGCATCACCAAGGAGATGGCCCTCTGGGACACGCCCTTCCTGATCAACAACGCCAAGGAAGCCGACGCAGTGCTCGACGGCCCGGTGGGCGACAAGGTGATGGCCAAGCTGCAGGAGAAGGGCCTGGTCGGCCTGGTCTACTGGGAAAACGGCTTCCGCAACCTCACCAACAACAAGCGCGCCGTCACCAAGCTCGAAGACCTGGACGGCGTGAAGCTGCGCGTGATGCAGAACAACGTCTTCCTCGACAGCTTCAAGTTGCTGGGCGCCAACGCGGTGCCGCTGCCTTTCAGCGAGCTGTTCAGCGCGCTCGAGACCAAGGCGGTCGATGGCCAGGAAAATCCCTTCAACACCATCCTGTCGAGCAAGTTCTACGAGGTGCAAAAGTACCTCACCGTCACCAACCACGTCTACAGCCCGTGGATCGTGCTGGCCAGCAAGAAGTGGTGGGACGGCCTGAGCAAGGACGAGCAAAAGGTGCTGCTGACGGCCGCCAAGACCAGCCGCGACTTCGAGCGCAAGGACACGCGCGACGAGGCCTCCAAGGCGCTGGCCGACCTGAAGGCCAAGGGCATGCAGATCAACGAGCTCTCGCCCACCGAGGCGGCGCGCATGCGCGACAAGCTGACCCGCGTGAACGCGGGCATCGCGGCGAACGTGGGGATGGATCTCTGGCAGGAAACGCAGGCGGAGCTGGGGAAGATCCGGGCGAAGAAGTAAGGCGGTGGGGCGAAGGTCCCCTCGTTGATTCGTTGATTCGTTGATTGACGGTGGGGCGTTGCGGCCGTTTTGGGCTGCTGCCCGCTGAGCCGGCCCTGCGCTGTGCGGCGGCTGGGTTCGGCGGTCGGCGCTGCGCGCCGACTGCTCTCGGTGCTCGGTGGGCTGGCCGCGTCGCCGAACTCGCTGCGTGCGCTGCGCGCACTGCGCTCAAACAGTG
>DATHWJ010000507.1:0-1826 GCA_035460745.1 Ideonella sp.
CGGCCGACGAGAAGCACAAGAAGTTCGACGACGAGAAGTCAGAGTTCATCGGCTACCTGAAGCTCTGGGCCTGGATAGAAGAGGGCCGCGGCGTGCACGGCCACGCGCCGAAAGCGGACCAGAAAGTCGATACCCACAAACTCAGCAACTGCCAGCAGGAGCAGCGCCTGCGCGAGAGCTTCGTCAACCCGCGCCGCGTGCGCGAGTGGCGCGACATCTACGCCCAGCTGCACACGGTGGTCGCCGAACACGGCTGGCGGCTCAACGGCAGCCCCGCCACCTACGAGCAGATCCACCTCGCGATGCTGGCCGGCCTGCTCGGCAACATCGGGCTGAAGAGCGACGACGAAGACTGGTACCTCGGCGCGCGCGGCATCCGCTTCTGGCGCCACCCGGGCGCCCACCTGAGCAAGAAACCCGGCCGCTGGCTGGTGGCGGCCGAGCTGGTCGATACCACGCGCTTGTTCGGCCGCGGCCTGGCCGCGATAGAGCCGCAGTGGCTGCCCGGCATCGCCGGCCACCTGCTGAAGACGCAGTTGCTGGAGCCGCACTGGGAGAAGAAGGCCGCCGAGGTGATCGCACTGGAGCGGGCGACGCTCTACGGCATCGTGATCTACGCCAACCGCCGGGTGAACTTCGGCAACGTGGACCCGGCCGCGGCGCGCGAGATCTTCATCCGCGAGGCGCTGGTCAACGGCGAGTGGGAAACCCGGCTGCCCTTCCTGGCGCACAACCAGAAGATGATCCGCCAGGTCGAGGAGCTGGAGCACAAGTCGCGCCGGCAAGACGTGCTGGTCGATGACGAGCTGATCTACGCCTACTACGAGCAGCAGTTGCCCAAGGACGTGGTCAGCGGCGCCACGTTCGAGCGCTGGTACCGCGCCGAGAGCAAGCGCCAGCCCGAGCTGCTGATGCTGACGCGCGAAGAGCTGATGCGCCACGAGGCCGCGGGCATCACCACCGCGGCCTTCCCCAAGACCCTGAGGCTGGGTGGCGTCGATTGCAGCGCCACCTACCTGCACGAGCCCGGCGACCCCAAGGACGGTGTGACGGTGACGGTGCCGATCTACGCGTTGAACCAGGTCGTCGAGGAGCGCTGCGACTGGTTGGTGCCCGGCATGCTGGAGGCCAAGGTGATGGCGCTGGTCAAGAGCCTGCACCAGCGGCCGCGCTCCCGGCTGGTGCCGCTACCCGACTTCGTCGCCGAGTTCTGCGCGAGCTCGCCTTTTGCGCAGGGCGAGCTGGTCGAAGTGCTGCTCAAGGCCGTGCGCGAGCGCAGCCAGGTGGCCGTGCAGCGCAACGACTTCAAGCTCGAACAACTGCCGCCGCACTTGTTCATGAACTTCCGCATCGTCGATGAACACGGCCGGCAGCTCGGCCTGGGCCGCCAACTGGCCACGCTGAAGGCCGAGCTGGGGGGGCTGGCGCGCACGGCCTTCCAGGCGCTGGCGTCACTCAAGCTGGCAAGCCCGCCACCCCCGCCGGCTGCCGCGCCGGCACCTGCCGCAGGCTCACCCACGTCCGCCAGCAAGGGCGTGGTCGCCACCGTCAAGCAGGCCCCCGCCCGCGAGGGCGCCCAGCAGCACACCGCGTGGACCTTCGGCGAGCTGCCCGAGCTGATGGAGATCAGGAAGGGCGGCCAGACGCTGATCGGTTTCCCGGCGCTGATCGACAAGAGCAGCCATGTCGAGATCGAAGTCTTCGACGAGCCCGACGTGGCCGCGGCCAAGCACCGCGCCGGCCTGCGCCGGCTGGTCGCGCTGCAGATCAAGGAGCCGCTGAAGTACCTGGAAAAGAACATCCCCGACCTGCAGAAGATGGCCGCC
>DATHWJ010000508.1:0-6897 GCA_035460745.1 Ideonella sp.
GGTCGATCACCGAGACGTCGGAGGTCGGCACGCGGAACGACATGCCGGTCAGCTTCTTGTTCAGCTCCGGGATCACGACGCCGACCGCCTTTGCCGCGCCAGTGCTCGACGGGATGATGTTCTCGAGGATGCCGCGGCCGCCGCGCCAGTCCTTGTTGCTCGGGCCGTCGACCGTCTTCTGGGTGGCGGTGGCGGCGTGCACGGTGGTCATCAGGCCGCGCTTGATGCCCCACTTGTCGTTCAGCACCTTGGCCACCGGGGCCAGGCAGTTGGTGGTGCAGGAGGCGTTGGAGATGATCGCCTCGCCCTTGTAGCTCTTGTCGTTGACGCCAAAAACGAACATCGGTGTGTCATCTTTGGACGGGGCCGACAGGATGACCTTCTTGGCGCCGGCCTTCAAGTGCTTCTCGGCGGTCTCCTTGGTCAGGAACAGGCCGGTGGCTTCCAGCACGATGTCGGCGCCGACTTCGTCCCACTTCAGCTCGGCCGGGTCCTTCACGGCCGTCAGGCGGATCTTCTTGCCGTTGACGATCAGCGTGTTGCCATCGACCGAGACCTCGCCCTTGAAGCGGCCGTGCACCGAGTCGTAGTTCAGCATGTACGCCAGGTAGTCGGGCTCCAGCAGGTCGTTGATCGCGACGACCTCGATGTCCGAGAAGTTCTGCACCGCGGCGCGGAACACCATGCGGCCGATGCGGCCGAAACCATTGATACCGAGCTTGATCGTCATGATCTGTCTTCCTTGCTTGATGAAATGAGAGAACCACAGGAGGCGCCGGGCCGGCCCTGCCGGCGGCTGGCGGCCTGATCGCGAACTACTTCGAAAGCACCTTTTGGACCGTCGCCACGACGTTGTCCGCCGTGAAGCCGAACAGCTTGAACAACACCCCCGCCGGCGCCGATTCGCCGTAGCGGTCCAGGCCCACCACCGCGGCGCAGCCGTACTTCCACCAGCCGTCGGTGACGCCGGCTTCGACCGCGATGCGCGGCAGCTTGGCCGGCAGCACTTCGGCCTTGTAGGCCTCGTCCTGGCGGTCGAACACGGTGGTGGAGGGCATGGAGACCACGCGCACCGGGATCTTCATGGCCGCGAGCTGGGCCTGCGCGTGCAGCGCGAGCTGCACCTCGGAGCCGGTGGCGATGATGACGGCCTTGGCGGGCTTGTTCAGGCCGACCTCGGAGGGTTCGGCCAGCACGTAGGCGCCGCGGGTGATCACGTCGGCGTCGGCCTTGGGCGCATAGGGCAGGTTCTGGCGCGACAGCAGCAGCGCGCTGGGGCGGTGCTTGTTGGCCAGCGCCATGGTCCAGGCGACGGCCGTCTCGGTGGTGTCGGCCGGGCGCCAGACGTCGAGGTTGGGGATCAGGCGCAGGCTGGCGGCGTGCTCGACCGACTGGTGGGTCGGGCCGTCTTCGCCCAGGCCGATGGAGTCGTGGGTGAAGACGTGGATCACGCGCAGCTTCATCAGCGCGGCCATGCGGATGGCGTTGCGGCTGTAGTCGCTGAAGGTGAGGAAGGTGCCGCCGTAGGGGATGTAGCCGCCATGCAGCGCGATGCCGTTCATGATGGCCGCCATGCCGAACTCGCGCACGCCGTAGTTGATGTGTCGGCCGAGCTGGCCGGCTTCGTTGCGGGCCGGCGCGCCGGTGGCGTCGAAGCGCAGCGCCGGCGTGCTCTTGGTGTTGGTCAGGTTGGAGCCGGTCAGGTCGGCCGAGCCGCCCAGCAGCTCGGGCAGCGCGGCGGTGAAGTGCTCGAGGGCCAGCTGGCTGGCCTTGCGGCTGGCCACGGTCTCGGCGCGGTCGTGCGCGTCGCCGACGGTATCGACCGCGATCTCGGCAAAGGCCTTGGGCAGGTCGCCGCTCATGCGGCGCTTGAATTCGGCGGCCGCTTCGGGGAAGGCGCTGCGGTAGGCCAGCAGGCGCTCGGTCCACTCGGCCTCGGCCTTGGCGCCGGCTTCGGTCGCATCCCAGGCGGCCTTCACGTCGGCCGGCACGGTGAAGGGCTTGTGCGGCCAGCCCAGCGCTTCGCGGGTGAGGGCGATCTCGCTGTCGCCGAGCGGCTCGCCGTGGGCCTTGGCGGTGCCGGCGCGATTCGGCGAGCCCTTGCCGATGGCGGTCTTGCAGATCACCAGCGTGGGCTTGTCGCTGCTCTGCCGGGCTTCGACGATCGCGGCGTCCACCGCGTCCACGTCATGGCCGTCGATGGGGCCCAGCACGTTCCAGCCGTAGGCGGCAAAACGCTGCGCGGTGTTGTCGATGAACCAGGGCGTGACCGGGCCGTCGATGGAGATGCCGTTGTCGTCGTAGAGCGCGATCAGCTTGTTCAGCTTCCAGGCGCCGGCCAGCGCGCAGGCCTCGTGGCTGATGCCTTCCATCAGGCAGCCGTCGCCCATGAAGACGTAGGTGTGGTGGTCGACGATGCGGTGGCCGTCGCGGTTGAACTCTGCCGCCAGCAGCTTCTCGGCCAGCGCCATGCCCACCGCGTTCGTCAGGCCCTGGCCCAGCGGGCCGGTGGTGGTTTCGATGCCGGGGGTCACGTCGACCTCCGGGTGGCCGGGGGTCAGGCTGTGCAGCTGGCGGAAGTTCTTCAGCTCCTTGAGCGGCAGCTTGTAGCCGGTCAGGTGCAGCAGCGCGTAGAGCAGCATCGAGCTGTGGCCGTTGGACAGCACGAAGCGGTCGCGGTCGGCCCAGCGCGGGTTCTTGGGGCTGTGCTTCAGGTGGCGGCCCCACAAGGCCTGCGCCATGTCGGCCATGCCCATCGGTGCGCCGGGGTGGCCGGAGTTGGCCGCCTGCACGGCGTCCATCGCGAGCGCGCGGATGGCATTGGCCATCGAAGTGGGCGCGGCGGTGGAGCTGGGGACGACGGGGGCGGCGATCGCTGCGGAGGTGTCTGAAGACATGCTGGGGTCCGGGCCCGGGAAGGCGGCCGAAAGGGAATTCGAGGAGGGGTGTGGATTTTAGCGGCCCGGATAATGAATGCCCCATGCCGCTTCAACATCTCCCGCACGGCCTGCACCTCACCGCCGATCTGCGCGGCTGCGCGCCCGCGCTGGCCGCGATGACGCAGGCCGCGGCGCTGCGCGAAGCCTGCCTGGCGGCGGTGGGGGCGAGCGGCCTGACGGCCGTCGGCGAGCTGTTCCATCCCTTTTCGCCGCTGGCCGGCCAGAGCGGGCCACCGGGCATCACCGGCGTGGTGCTGCTGGCCGAGTCGCACCTGGCGGTGCACACCTGGCCGGAGCTGGGCGCGGTGACGCTGGACGTGTATGTCTGCAATCTCGGCAGTGACAACTCCGCCCGCGCCGAGGCCTTGATGGCGGCGCTGGAGGCCGCGTTTGCACCGGTGCGGTCGATGCGCCAGCGGCTGCTGCGCGGCAGCCCCTGAACACAAGAAAAAGACCGCCGCAGCCCTGGCGGGCCGCAGCGGTCAATCGGAGTCAACGAGAGGGGAGGGATCTCGGCGGACGTTGGCGGCTTACCAGGTCAGCAGCGCGGCGCGAACCTCGTCGCGGTAGAGCTCGTTGGCGGCCGTGCTGTAGGCGTTGATGTAGGCGGTGTCGTCGGCGCAGCCCCAGCAGGAGACCGGCACGTCCGAGATCAGGCGGCCGAACGAGTAGTCGCGGTAGCTGGTGCGGCCGCTGACCTTGATCGGCAGGCGCATCAGGCCGGTGCCGGAGCGGATGGTCACCTGGGTGCCGCAGTCGCCGTTGCTGTTGGGCAGGCAGGTGCCGTAGCTGCCGCCCTTGCTGTAGGAGCGCACCAGCGAGCCGAACTCCGCTGCGATGGCCGACTTGCCGAGCGCCGCCGCCTCCTGGTTGATGATGGCCTGCAGCGCCGCACCGGCGCCGCTGACCGGGTTGGCCGACTCCAGGAACTCGGTGCGCGCCGAGTTGGTGTTGCTCAGCAGGGTCGAGTTCCACACGCCCTCGTAGATGCGGGCCAGGTCGGCGGCGGTGGTGTCGTTGCGCAGCGTGCTCGGCGAGTACTTGCCGGTGCTGAGGTTGTAGTAGGCGCAGCCGATGTTGTGGCGCAGCGTGGTGCCGGTCAGGCCCGAGGCGGCGGCCGTGGTGTTGAAGGGGCTGAAGCCGCCGTAGCGGATCACTGTGCCGCGGGTGGTGCGGTTGTCGGAGATGCGCATCATCTCGTCCAGGCCGGTCTCGAAGTTGTAGTTGGTGCGCAGGTTGATCGCGGTTTCCTTGGCCGGGTCCGGGCAGGCGTTGGAGGTGGCGACCGGGTCGTACTCGTAGTAGTTGAAGGCCGAGGCCAGCGTGTCGGTGCCCGCTTCCACCCGCTTCATCGAGTGCAGCAGGTGCAGCGACTTCAGCGAGCTGGCGGTCTCGGCGCGGCGGCCGCCGTTCAGGTCGACCTTGACCGAGCCGCCGACCTGCTTCAGGTAGGACTCGAAGATGCCCTTGGTCGGGTTGCCGTTGGCGTCCAGGAAGGTCGCGCCGAGCAGGTTGCGCATGCGGCGGGTGCTGGTGTTGGCGTTGTCGATGAAGCTGGCGTCGTAGCGCCGCACACCGCCGCTGACGTAGGTGGTGATGTCGACCGGGCGCGAGGCAACCTGCAGCGCGTAGTTGTTCAGGTCGGTCATCGAGGCGAAGCCGTACTGGTACCACCAGGCCGAGGCGTCGCTGCCGGTGTTCTTGACCTGCACGATGTTGTAGGTGCCGTCGCTGTTGCGGTCCATCTTGACGAGCCGTCCGCTGAAGGCGGCGACCTTGGCGGCCACGCTGGCGGTGCTCTGGTTGAGCCACCACTGCCAGCCCTTGGCGTCGCTGCCGGTGTTGGCGACGAAGGCCGCGGTGTACTTCTTGACGCCGCCTTCGGTGTAGTTGTCGAGGTCGATCAGGCGGTGGCCGCTGTTGGTGATGTGGGTGCTGATCTGCGACGAGCTGGCGCCCACCAGGTAGCTCCAGGCGCGGGCGGCGCTGCCGGTGTTGGAGACCATCACCGCGGCGTAGCGGATCACGCCGCCGCCGATGTCATAGGGCTCGACGTCGATCAGGCGGGCGTTGTTGGCCGTCAGGTTGGCCGAGAGCTGCGCAAACGTCATGTTGTAGTACCACCACCACCCGGGCACCGCGTAGGCGTCCGTCTTGGCGACCATGCGCACCGTGAAGCGCGGGGCGCCCGAGACCATGCCGTAGACCTCGAGCTGGGTCAGGCGGGCGTTGTTGGCCGTCAGGAACGAGCTGACCTGCGCGCCGGTGATGTTGGTGTAGGTCCACCAGCCGGTCGGTGCATTGACCGAGTGGTCGTCGGTGTTCGAGTTGAGGTCCAGCGCCTCCGGCGTGACGCCGCCCAGGTCTTGCTGCTCGACCTCGGTGCTGCCTTGCACCAGGGGCACAGCGTCGGCGGCGAGCGGCGCTTGCAGGGCGCTGTCGGCGCCCCAGGCGGCACCGGACAGGGCGGCGGCGATCAGCGCGCTGGACAGGCGCAAGGCGAATTGGGGTTGGGCGATGGTCATGAGAGGTTCCTGGTGCGGTTCTGTGCGGACGGTGGTTCTTGATCTGCGGTGGGCCGCTGTTCGTGCGGTCCTGCTTATCAATTCGCCGCGCCGCGGTGGAACCGGACACGATCCCCCATCGGAGGGATGAACTTCCTGGAGCCTCCCAAGAACTGGGGGGGGCGGGTGCCGGGTGGCGCCCGCGTGTGCCTCAAGCCGCGTAGCGCAGCGACTCCAGCTCCAGCGACACCGGCTTGATGCGCTGCGCCATGCCGGCGCAGCCGAAGGCCTCGAAGCGGGCGACGCAGATGTCGCGCGCCGCCGCGGTCGCGTCCTTCAGGAACTTGCGCGGGTCGAACTCGCTGGGCGAGCGCACCATCGCGCGCCGCATCGCGCCGCTCATGGCCAGGCGGATGTCGGTGTCGATGTTGACCTTGCGCACCCCAAAGCGTATGCCCTCCTGGATCTCCTCGACCGGCACGCCGTAGGTCTCCTTGATCTCGCCGCCATGCTCGCGGATGATGGCCAGCCACTCCTGCGGCACCGACGACGAGCCGTGCATCACCAAGTGGGTGTTGGGGATGCGCGCGTGGATGGCCTTGACGCGGTCGATCGCCAGGATGTCGCCGGTGGGCTTGCGGCTGAACTTGTAAGCGCCGTGCGAAGTGCCGATGGCGATCGCCAGCGCATCGACGCCGGTCCTGGCGACGAAGTCGGCGGCCTGCTCGGGGTCGGTCAGCATCTGCTCGTGCGAGAGCACGCCTTCGGCGCCAACGCCGTCTTCTTCGCCCGCCATGCCGGACTCCAGCGAGCCCAGGCAGCCGAGCTCGCCTTCCACCGAGACGCCCACCGCATGCGCCATCTGGCAGACGCGGCGCGTGACCTCGACGTTGTAGTCGTAGGGCGCGGGGGTCTTGGCGTCTTCCAGCAGCGAGCCGTCCATCATCACGCTGGTGAAGCCGGAGCGTATGGACTGCATGCACACCGAGGGGCTGGCGCCGTGGTCCTGGTGCATCACGATGGGGAGGTCGGGGTACATCTCGGCCGCCGCCTCGACCATCTTGCGCAGGAAGGGCTCGCCGGCGTACTTGCGGGCGCCCGCCGAGGCCTGCAGGATCACTGGGCTCTGCGTCTTCAGCGCGGCCTGCATGATGGCCTGGATCTGCTCCAGGTTGTTGACGTTGAAGGCCGGCACGCCGTAGCCGTGCTCGGCCGCGTGGTCCAGCAACTGCCTGAGGGAAATCATCGCCATGGGGTGCTCCGGTTGGGGTTGGATCGTGGGTTCAGTTGAAGGAGATGGCCTCGGCCTGCGGCGGCCGCTCGGTGGCCTCGCCCACCGGCGGCGGCAGCAGCGCCAGCGCGCGCTCGAAGACCGCGTGCACTGACGAACCCCTTCTTCAAAACCGACCGGAGCCCACCATGGCCATGATTTCCCTGCGACAACTGCTGGACCA
>DATHWJ010000509.1:0-6010 GCA_035460745.1 Ideonella sp.
GCGTCGAGGCGCGGAGGTTGGAGGGCCAGCGCGGAGCGCGATCAACATCTGACTCGGCGACCTCCGAACGAAGCGAACGCAGTGAGCGAAGGGAGTTGGGCGCCGTGGCCCTCCAGCCGAGCACCGAGAGCAGTCGGCGAAGCCGACCGCCGAACCCAGCCGCCGCTCAGCGCAGCGCCGGCTCAGCTCACGCGGTTCCCCGCGCAAGCCGGTCTTCGCAAAACGCGCATCACGCCACAACGCGCGTCTCACCATCGCCGTAAAGATTGCTCACGCACCGCCCGCAAATCGTCGGATGCTCCAGCACCACCCCGACATCGTCGCGATAGTGCCAGCAGCGCTCGCACTTCACCGCTGTCGCCGCCGCAACCTCCACCGCCAGCTCGGCGCCATCGAGCACCGACACCGCCGATGTGATGGTGACGAACCTCAGGTCGTCGCCCAGCGACCTCAGCAAGGCCGCATCGTCCGCTCCCGCCGTGATCGCCAGCGTTGCCTGCAACGAAGCACCCACCGAGCCCGCCGCCCGCAGCGCCTCGATCTCCTTGTTCGCCACGTCACGGATCTCGCGCAGCCGGCTCCACTTGGACAACAAGGCTTCGTCCGCCGCGTCGAACTTCCAGTAGGTCTCGACGAAGATGGAAGGCGACTGGCCCGGCGCAAAGATGGTCCAGGCCTCTTCGGCCGTGAAGCTCAGGAAGGGCGCCATCCAGCGCAGCATCGCATGCGTGATCTGCCACAGCGCGGTCTGCGCGCTGCGGCGGGCCAGCGACTTGGGCGCTGTGGTGTAGAGCCTGTCCTTCAGCACGTCGAGGTAGAAGGCGCCCAGGTCCTCGGAGCAGAAGACCTGCAGCTTGGCCACCACCGGGTGGAACTCATAGACCTCGTAGTGCTTCAGCACCTCGGCCTGGAACTGCGCCGCGCGCGAGAGCGCCCAGCGGTCGATCTCCAGCAGGTGCTCCGGCGCCACCGCGTCCACCGCGGGGTCGAAGTCGCTGGTATTGGCCATCAGGAAGCGCAGCGTATTGCGGATGCGGCGGTAGCCGTCGACCACGCGGGCGAGGATCTTGTCGTCGCCGGCGATGTCGCCCGAGTAGTCGCTCGCGGCCACCCACAGGCGGATGATCTCGGCGCCCAGCTTCTTGCTGACGTCCTGCGGGTCGATGCCGTTGCCGAGCGACTTGCTCATCTTGCGGCCCTGGCTGTCGACCGTGAAGCCGTGCGTCAGCAGGCCGCGGTAGGGCGCGCGGTCTTCCAGCGCGCAGGCCAGCAGCAGCGAGCTGTGGAACCAGCCGCGGTGCTGGTCGTGGCCCTCGAGGTAGAGGTCGGCCTCCGGGCCGGTCTCGTGATGCACCTCGGGGTGGGTGCCGCGCAGCACGTGGAAGAAGGTCGAGCCCGAGTCGAACCACACCTCGAGGATGTCGCTGCTCTTGGTGTAGCTGGGCGCGTCCTCGGCGCCCAGCATCTGCTCGGCCGTGACGCGGCTCCAGGCCTCGATGCCGCCCTGCTGCACGATGTCGGCCGCCTGGTCCAGGATCTCCATCGTGCGCGGGTGCAGTTCGCCCGAATCCTTGTGCAGGAAGAAGGGGATGGGCACGCCCCAGCTGCGCTGGCGGCTGATGCACCAGTCGGGCCGGCCGGCGATCATGTCGTGCAGGCGGGCGCGGCCGTTCTCCGGATAGAAGGCCGTGTGGTCAATGGCGTCCAGCGCGAGCTGGCGCAGCGTCTTGGGCGCCTTGTCCTTGGTGAAGACGCCCGCAGTTTGGGCATCCTCTTCGTCCATGCGGATGAACCACTGCGCCGCCGCCCGGTAGATCACCGGCGTCTTGTGGCGCCAGCAATGCGGGTAGCTGTGGGTGATGGTCGAGGTGGCGAGCAGGCGGTGGTTGTCGCGCAGCGCATCGATGATGGGCTGCACGGCCTTCCAGATGTGCTGGCCGCCGAACAGCGGGAAGTCCGGCGCATAGGCGCCGTTGCCCTGCACCGGGTTCAGGATGTCGTCATAGGCCAGGCCGTGCGAGACGCAGCTCTGGAAGTCGTCCACGCCGTAAGCCGGCGCCGAGTGCACGATGCCGGTGCCGTCGTCGGCGGTGGCGTAGTCGGCCAGGTAGACCGGGCTCAGGCGGTTGTAGCCGGGGTGCACATGGGCCAGCGGGTGGTGGAACTGCAGGCCCTCGAGCTTCTGGCCCAGCGTGGTGGCCAGCACGGTGCCGGCCAGGCTGTAGCGCGCCAGGCACTTCTCGACCAGCGCCGAGGCCAGCAGCAGCAGGCCGCGCTCGGTGTCCACCAGGCTGTACTCCAGCGCCGGGTTCAGGTTCAGCGCCTGGTTGGCCGGGATGGTCCAGGCGGTGGTGGTCCAGATCACCACGAAGGCGTCCTTGTCCAGCTTGGGCAGGCCGAAGGCGGCCGCGAGCTTGTCCGGCTCGGCGCTCAGGAAGGCGACGTCGACCGTCTGGCTCTTCTTGTCGGCGTACTCGATCTCGAACTCGGCCAGCGACGAGCCGCAGTCGAAGCACCAGTAGACCGGCTTCAGCCCGCGGTAGACGAAGCCGCGCTCGATCACGCGCTTGAAGGCGCGCAGCTCGCCGGCTTCATTGGCGAAGTCCATCGTGCGATAGGGCTTGTCCCACTGGCCCAGCACGCCCAGGCGCTTGAAGTCGACCATCTGCTGCGCGATCTGCTCGGTGGCGAAGGCGCGGCTCTTGGCCTGCATGTCGTCGCGGCTCAGGTTGCGGCCGAACTTCTTCTCGATCGCGTTCTCGATCGGCAGGCCGTGGCAGTCCCAGCCCGGCACGTAGAGCGCGTCGAAGCCCGAGAGCTGGCGGGCCTTGGTGATCATGTCCTTGAGCACCTTGTTGACGGCGTGGCCCATGTGGATCTGGCCGTTGGCGTACGGCGGGCCGTCGTGCAGGATGAACTTGGGTGCGCCGCAGCGGGCCTCGCGCAGGCGCTGGTAGCGGCCGCCGTCGTCCCACTGCTTGACCCAGCCCGGCTCGCGCTTGGGCAGGTCGCCGCGCATGGGGAAGGCGGTGTCGGGCAGGTTCAGCGTGGCGCGGTAGTCGGTCGCGGCAGGTGCGGCCTGAGCAGCAGGAGCGGCCGGAGCGTGGGCGGGGGCGGTGGTCGTCGAATCGGTCATGGCGTTTCGCGCCGCTTCGGTGAGGGCGCGTCCAGGGCAGGGAGGTCAGCGGCGAGAGGGCGGCGCACAGGGTGCCGCGGCATTGCCAAGCGTGCGGGTCAGGCAGCGCCGCGCTGAATTCGGTCGCGCGTGGTCTGGCGGCGCGTGGCGGCATGCCAGTGCGCGGGGCAGACAGAGGAGGGAGAGGGGTCCAGCCGCATGGCTTCGATTCTACCGGGCGGGGCCGGGCAGCGCCGGCGTGGCCGCGGGGTCGAGGTGATCGCGGCATCGTCCGAAAGGGCTGTCCGCGGCGTCCGGGAAACTGTCCGCGGACAGGCCAAGGTCGTGCCGAGTGTCTGCCAAGTCTTTGATTGAAAAGGGATTTGTCTCGGCAGCGCTGCGGGCACGCGGGTTGCAAACAAGGAGCCCGACCCGGCCGCTCCCGGCCACCAAGGACTGCACCCGATGATCCGAGACACCGCCGCCCAAGACCGCCCCGTCGCCGCCCCGCCGGCGCTGCGCCGCCGCCTGCTGTGGGCTAGCGCGGCGCTGGCGGTGCTGGGCTGCGCGGCATTCGCCTGGCCCAGCCTGCGCCAGCTCGCCTCCACCGGCACGTCGGTCAGCGTCTCGCGCCTGTCGCTGGCCGCGGTCGAAAAAGGCCTCTTCGTGCGCGACCTCGCCGCCGAGGGCAAGGTGGTGGCGGCCAACAGTCCGACCCTGTTCGCGGCCAACGGCGGCGCCGCGACGCTGAAGGTGCATGCCGGCGACACGGTGAAAAAAGGCCAGGTGCTGGTGGCGATAGACAGCCCGGAGCTGGCCGCCAAGCTCGCGCAGGAGCTCTCCAACGCCGACGCGATGCGGGCCGACCACCTGCGCGCCCAGGTCGATGCGCGCCAGCAGCGCTCGGCCCTGCAGAGCGCCTGGGACAACGCGGCGATCGACCTCAAGACGGCACAGAACGACCTGGCGCGCCAGCAGAAGGCCTTCGAGGCCGGTGCCGCCGCCGGCATGCAGGTCGACCACGCCCGCGACACCTTGGAGAAGGCCCAGGTCACGCTGGCCAACGCCAAGGCCGGCCTGGGCCTGAGCGACGACAGCCTGAAGTTCAACGTGCAGACCAAGCAGCTCGCCCACGAGCGCCAGCTGCTGCTGGTCAAGGACTTGCAGCGCCAGGTCGAGGAGCTGCAGGTGCGCTCGCCGGTGGACGGCCAGGTCGGCCAGCTCTTCATCGCCGAGCGCGCCAACATCGCCAAGGACGCCAGGCTGCTGTCGGTGATCGACCTCTCGGCGCTGGAGGTGCAGATGCAGGTGGCCGAGAGCTTTGCGCGCGATCTGGCCATCGGCATGCCGGGCGAGATCGGCGGCAACGGTGGCCACTGGGCCGGCAAGGTCAGCGCGATCTCGCCCGAGGTGGTCAACAACGAAGTCGCGGCGCGGCTGCGCTTCGACGGCGACACGCCCGGCCAGCTGCGTCAGAACCAGCGCCTGTCGGTGCGGGTGATGCTGGACCGGCGCGACGGCGTGCTGACCGTGCGGCGCGGCTCCTTCGTCGATGAGTCCGGCGGCGCCTACGCCTACGTGGTGCGCGACGGCGTGGCCGAGAAGACGGCCATCCGTGTCGGCGCCCGCAGCATCGACAAGGTCGAGATCCTGCAGGGCCTCGCGCCCGGCGACCAGATCGTGATCGCCGGCGCCGAGAGCTTCCAGGGCGCGTCGCGTGTCGCGCTCAGCCGCTGAGCCTTCCCTCTTCTACCTCCCCCTCCCACCCCAAAGGCAATCCATGCTCAAGATGACCGGCCTGTCCAAGGTCTACCGCACCGAAGTGGTCGAGACCTATGCACTGCGCGACTTCAGCCTCGACGTCAAGGAGGGCGAGTTCGTCGCCGTCACCGGGCCTTCGGGCTCGGGCAAGACCACCTTTTTGACCATCGCGGGCCTGCTCGAAGCCTTCAGCGGCGGCAGCTACCAGCTCGACGGCGTGGAGGTCAGCCAGCTCGACGACAACGCCCGCTCGCGCATCCGCAACCAGAAGATAGGCTTCATCTTCCAGGCCTTCAACCTGATCCCCGACCTCAACGTGGCCGACAACGTCGAGGTGCCGCTGCGCTACCGCGGCATGAAGGCGGCCGAGCGCAGGCAGCGCGTGCAGGACGCGCTGACCCGCGTCGGCCTGGCCTCGCGCGCCCGCCACTACCCGGCCGAGCTCTCGGGCGGCCAGCAGCAGCGCGTGGCCATCGCCCGCGCGCTGGCCGGCAGCCCACGCCTGCTGCTGGCCGACGAGCCCACCGGCAACCTCGACAGCCAGATGGCGCGCAGCGTGATGGAGCTGCTCGAAGAGCTGCACCGCGAGGGCGCCACCATCGTGATGGTGACCCACGACCCGCAGCTCGCCGCGCGCGCCCAGCGCAACGTGCATGTGATCGACGGCCAGGTGGTCGACGTCTCGCAGGAGCTGCGCCTGTCCATGCCGCTGGCGGCCACCCGGCCCGACGCCCAACCCGCCTGACTTCGCTCCGCCATCTCCGTGCCATCCCCCATGCGCCCGACCCTGATCCTGCTCGCCTGCCTGGCCGGCCTGCCCGGCGCCAGCCATGGCGCCGACCTGCTCGCCGCCTACCGCCAGGCCCGCGCCGGCGACCCGGTGTTGTCGGCCGCCGAGGCCACCCGCCGCGCGGTGCAGGAGGGCATAGCCCAGGCCCGCGCGCCGCTGCTGCCCCAGCTCTCCGCCACCGCCACGCTGAGCCAGGCCGACGCCGCCCACACCGAGCGCAGCCGCTCGCGCGAGGTGGTCGCCAACCTGAGCCAGGTGGTGGTCGATGTCGGCCGCCTGGCCACGCTGAAGGGCGCGCAGGCCCAGGCCGGCGTCGAGGATGCCAACTACCAGGCGGCATTGCA
>DATHWJ010000510.1:0-1816 GCA_035460745.1 Ideonella sp.
GGACGGCGCCGCGATCTACGCCTCACTGTGCGTGGCCTGCCACCAGGCCACCGGCGCCGGCCTGCCGGGCGTGTTCCCGCCGCTGGCCGGCTCGGAGTGGGTCAACGGCAAGGAAGGCACCGCGGCGGCCATCGTGCTGCACGGCGTGAGCGGCCCGCTGACGGTCAAGGGGCAGACCTTCAATGGCGCGATGCCGGCCTTCCAGGCGCAGCTGAGCGACGCGCAGATCGCCGCGCTGCTGACCCACCTGCGCTCGCACTGGGGCAATGCCAGCCCGCCGGTCACGGCGCAGACCGTGGGCCAGGTGCGCGAGGCGCTGAAGGCACGCACTGGGCCGTTTGCGGGCGACCAGGAACTCGCCGCGCTGCCCTGAGGCCCGCACAGCCGACACCGCATGCACGCCGCACCCCGCCTGGGCCCGACAGCGGCCGCCTGCGCCGCCGTGCTGCTGCTCTTCGCCGCTGCGCTGTGGAGCCTGACACGCGGCTTCCAGGCCTGGACCTTCGACGAGGCCAGGCGCCTGCAAGCCCGGGCCGGCGAGCGCAGCGCCGCGCCGCTGACGCTGCTGGGTGCCGGCGGCCCGCATGCCGCGCCCTGGGGCTTGCCGACGGCGGCGCCGGCGGTCACCCTGGTCGATTTCATCTACACCCGCTGCCCCGGCGTGTGCCAGGCGCTGGGCAGCGAGTACGAGCAGATGCAGCGCGAGCTCGCGCCGGGCGGCGCGGTCCGGCTGCTGTCGATCTCCATCGACCCGGCCCACGACGGGCCCGCCGAGCTCTCGGCCTACGCGGCCCGCCACCATGCGGACCCGGCGCGCTGGACGCTGGGCGTGCCCAACTCGGATGCGGCCCTGCAAGGCCTGCTGCGATCGCTGGGCGTGGTCGCGGTGCCCGATGGCACGGGCGGCTTCGTGCACAACGGCGCGATCCACCTGATCGATGCGCGCGGCCGGCTGCGCGGGCTGCACGGCCATGCCGAGTGGCGCGAAGCGCTGGCGGCGGCCCAGGCCCAGGTGCAAACGCCGCGATGAGCGCCGCCGCCCGCCTCGCGCTGGCCGCCGCGCCGCTGCTGCTGGCCATCCCTGCGCTGCGCCACGGCATCGAGAGCCGCATGCTGCTGCACATGCTGCTCGAGTTCCCGCTGCTGTTCGCCGCCGGCTTCGTCTGCGGCCGCGCGCTGCCGCCGCAACACCCGCTGGCGCGCGCCCTGGCCCGCATCGACGCCCACGGCCTGCTCGGCCTGACGCTGGCGGCCGCGGTGGCGGCCTTCTGGATGCTGCCCGCCGCGCTGGACGCCAGCCTGCTGTCGCCCGCGGTGCAGGCCGCCAAGCTGGCCGGCTGGTGGCTGGCCGGCGCGGTGCTGGGCTGCGGCTGGCACCGCGTCGGCCCCGAACTCTTCGCATTCTTCGCCGGCAACCTGGCCTGGATGATGGCCACGGCCGGGCTGATCTACCAGGAGGCGGAGGACCGCCTGTGCGCCAACTACCTGCTGGGCGACCAGGCCGCCACCGGCGTGGGCCTGGTGATCGCGGCCTGCCTGCTGGGCGCGCTCGCGCTGGCGCGGCTGGCCCGCACAGCCCGTCTTGCGCCCGCTATTGCTCGGCCCGCCGCAGCGTCTCTATCACCGGCCGGCGCAGCACCTCCCTCAGCCCCCACCAGCCCGCCGCCAGCGCGAGCAGCGCCCCGGCCAGCGCGCCCACCAGCGGCACCCACGGCGCCGCCGACCAGGTGAACTCGAAGACATAGCGCGCCAGCGCCCAGCCCACCGCGGCCGCCGCGATCGTGGCCAGCAGGCCGGCCAGCGCGCCGACGCCAAG
>DATHWJ010000511.1:0-5582 GCA_035460745.1 Ideonella sp.
GCTCTGCGTCGTCCGCGGACCGCGCGTGGTCGCAGCCGATGCGAGCTCCGGCGCGTTCAAGGCGTACAGCTCATGCAGCTTCGCCGCCAGCATCTGCTTGTCCGGCAACTGGGTCTGGTACTGCGCCACGAGTGCCGGCGAGAGCGTGCGGCTCAGCGCGTACTCGACCACTTCGCTGTCCTTGGACGCGCACAGGAGCACGCCGATGGCTGGGTTCTCGTGCGGCTTGCGCACGTCGCGGTCGAGCGCTTCGAGGTAGAAATTCAGCTTGCCGAGGTGCTCAGGCTCGAAGCGATCCACTTTCAGTTCGATGGCGACCAGGCAGTTCAGCCCGCGGTGGAAAAACAGCAGGTCCAGCGCAAAATCGCGCCCACCCACCTGCACCGGAAACTCTGAGCCGACGAAGCAGAAGTCGCGGCCCAGTTCGATGAGGAAGGCACGCAGCTGGCCCAGCAAGCCGCGGTGCAGGTCAGCCTCGCCATGCTGGGCCGGCAGGCTCAGAAACTCGACGGAGTAGGTGTCTTTGAAGATGCTCGTGACGTCGCCATGAACTTCTCGCACCGCTGGTGAGAGTTTTGGCTGTGCCAGCACCGCATGCTCGAAGGCGGCCATGCGGAACTGACGCTCCAGCTCGCGCTTGCCCCAACGCTGCTGTGCGGCCATGCGGAGGTAGAACTCGCGCTCCTCGGGTCGCTTGGCTTGCGCCAGGATGATCAGGTTGTGTGTCCACGGCAAGACTCTCACCAGTGCCGAGAGTTGTGCATCGTCTCGGTAGGTCTCGAAGAACTGCCGCATTCGCCACATGTTCTGTGCCGAGAAGCCGCGCAGACCTGGCACCGTGCGCGCCAAGTGCCGCGCCAAGCCGTCCACCACGCCTTCACCCCAGACGGCCGCCGCCAGCTTGCCGCTGATGTACTGCCCGATCTGCCAATACAGATCGACAAGCTCGGCGTTGACCGCCTGATATGCCCGCTGGCGCGCCCGCTCGATGAGGCTGACCACCTCCGCGAAAGCCGTCTCGACGGGCTCGGTGGGGTCGAGCCGGGTGGTGCCGGGTCTTGTTTTCGAGCCGGCTTTTCTGCTTGTCATGGTGTCTCCCTTCCTCAGCAAGCCCGCCGACTTTAGCCGGGCCATGGCAGGGCGGCGGTGGTGCGGCAACATCGACCCGGGAACTTTTCCCTGGTGCCATGCCCGCCGCATCGATAGGGTGAGGTCCAGAGGGCGAATGCGCTCAAGATCGACCCATATCAGCCAGGAGACACCCCGTGACCCAGCCGTTGCCGTACCGGCCCCCGCATGCCCTGCTCACCGTCACCGTGGCGGTGCTCGCCGCCTGGGCGGCGGCGGCCCACGCCGAGGCACCTGCTGAAGCCCCCACCCAACGCGTCGAGATCGTCTCCACCACCCCCGTGCCCGGCACCGGCGTGCCCAAGGACCGCATCCCGGCCAATGTGCAGACGGCCGACGACCGCCGCCTGCGCGAGCTGCAGAGCCTGAACCTGCCCGACTTCATGGCGACCCAACTGCCCAGCGTCAACGTCAACCAGATCCAGGGCAATCCGTACCAGATGGACGTGAACTACCGCGGCTTCACCGCCAGCCCGCTGCTGGGCACGCCGCAGGGCCTGTCGGTGTTCCAGGACGGCGTGCGCGTCAACGAGCCCTTCGGCGACGTCGTGAACTGGGACCTGATCCCCACCGGCGCGCTGGCCAGCGTGGCGCTGCTGCCGGGCTCCAACCCGCTGTTCGGCCTGAACACGCTGGGCGGCGCGCTCTCGCTGCAGACCAAGAGCGGCGACAGCCACCCCGGCACCGAGATCGAGCTGCAGGGCGGCTCCTTCGGCCGCGTCAGCGCCGAGCTCTCGCACGGCCGCAAGCTCGGCGAGACCGGCCACCTCTTCTTCACGCTCAGCGGCTTCGACGAGGACGGCTGGCGCGACCACTCGCCCTCGCGCGTGCAGCAGGCCTTCGTCAAGGGCGGCCAGCACACGCCGCAGTACGGCTGGGACCTGAGCCTGACGCACGCCGACAACCGCCTGGTCGGCAACGGCCTGCTGCCCGAGAGCATGCTGGCGGCCGACCGCAGCCAGGTCTACACCCGGCCCGACCGGACCGACAACGACATGACGATGCTGAGCTTCAACGGCCGCTACAAGCTGAGCCCGCAGCTCGAGCTCTCCGGCACCGCCTACAGCCGCCATGCCCGCGCCGCCACCCTGAACGGCGACCTGAACGACGACTACGACCCGCCCGAGGTCGAAGAGGCCGGCGTCGAGAACCGCACCCACACCCGCCAGCGTGGCGAGGGCCTGGCGCTGCAGGCCACCTACACGGCCGGCGCGCACCGGCTGGTCGGCGGCCTCTCGCACGACCGCGCCCGCAGCCGCTTCAGCCAGACCGAGGCTGAAGGCGATCTCGACGAGACGCGCGCGGTGCTGCCCACCGAAGAGGCCGAGGTCGATGCGCTGATCACCGGCCGCAGCCGCACCAGCAGCGTCTACTTCTCCGACCTGGTCGAGCTCAACCCCGGGCTGCACCTGACCGCTTCGGGCCGCTACAACGACACGCGGGTCGAGACCGTCGACCTCGGCCGCGCCGAGCTGGGCCTGGACACCAATCTCGACGCCAAGGCCCGTTACCGCAAGTTCAACCCGGCGCTGGGCCTGACCTGGCAGGCCACGCCGGCGGTCACCGCCTACGGTGGCTTCAGCCAGGGCAACCGCGCGCCCAGCCCTATCGAGCTTGGCTGCTCCGACCCGGAGAACGCCTGCGTGCTGCCCAACGCGCTGCAGTCCGACCCGCCGCTGAAGCAGGTGGTCTCGCGCACGCTGGAGGCCGGCCTGCGCGGCACGCTTGCCGGCGCGCCCGGCGGCGAGCTGCGCTGGAACGCCTCGCTCTACCGCACCGTCAACCAGGACGACCTGCTGTTCATCAGCAACGGCCTGGCCGCGGGCTATTTCACCAACTTCGGCCGCACGCTGCGCCAGGGCGCCGAGCTGAGCCTGTCGCAGCGCCGCGGCGTTTTCGACTGGGCCGTCTCCTACAGCTACCTGCGTGCCACCTTCGACTCGGCCGCCTGCGTGGTCGCCGAGGCCAACAGCACGGCCGAGACCCGCTTGGCCTGCCCCGGCGAAGGCGAGATCGAGGTCAGGCCGGGCAACCGCCTGCCCGGCCTGCCGCAACACAGCCTGAAGCTCAGCCTCGACGCCCGGCCGACGGCTGCCTGGCGCGTGGGCGCGCAGCTGCAGGCCTACTCCGGCCAGTTCGTGCGCGGCAACGAGAACAACGCCCACCAGCCCGACGGCGACGAGTTCAACGGCGCGGGGCGCATCGGCGGTTTTGCGGTGCTGAACCTCACCACCAACTGGAAGTTCGCGCCGGGCTGGGAGCTGTTTGCCAAGGTCACCAACGTGTTCGACCGGCGCTATGCCAGCGCGGGCATGCTGGGCGAGAGCGCCTTCGACGCCCGGGGCGCGCTGCTGGCGCCGGCCGACTGGCGCACCGAGCAGTTCGTCGGGCCGGGCGCCCCGCGGGCGGCCTGGGTTGGGCTGAGGCTGTCGCTGGGCGACAGCTGACGCGGCGCGCGCGTCCTCCTGGCCTCCGGCCCCCAGCCGGCGGGGATCCCGCGATTGAAGCAGACAAGCCGCCCCCGCGGCTTCACAATCGCTCCCGTTGGACCGGACTCGCGCGGCGGAGTATCTCCCGTGTGAGCCGCAACAGGCCCCGGGGAGGACGCGCGCGATGAGCCCTGTTTTTTCGTATGGCCCCGCGGCGCGGGGCGTCGATGCGGGACGCGTCGCTGTCCTGATACTGGCCGGCGGCAGCGGGACGCGCCTGTGGCCGCTGAGCACGCGGGCGCGGCCCAAGCAATTCGCCCGCCTCATCGATGCCCGGCGCTCGATGCTGCGCCTGACCTGGGACCGTGTACCGGCCAGCGTGCCGCGCGAGCGCATCTTCGTCAACGTGGCTCGCGGCCATGAGGCCCTGGCACTGCAGCAACTGCCCGGGCTGGTGCCCGGCAACCTGATCGTCGCGCCCGAGGAGCGCAACACGCTGCCCATCGCCGGCTTTGCCACCGCCTTCATCGAGCAGCGGCTGCCCGGCGCGACGGTGCTGATGCTGGCTTCCGACAGCCGCGTCGCCGGCCAGGCGGCCTTCGACGCCGCCTTGCACGACTGCGCGCTGGCGGCCCAGGCCGGCGCCCACCTGGTCGCGCTGGGCGTGCCGGCCAGCTCGCCCAGCATCCACTACGGCTACATGACGCGGGGCGAGAAGGCCCCGTTCGGCACCGACGCCTGGTTCGGTGCCGGCTACCTGGAGAAGCCCGCGCTGGCGGTGGCCGAGCGGCTGCTGAGCGAAGGGCGGCACGACTGGAACACGGGCGTCTTCGCCTGGGACGCCGAGGTCTTCTTCGAGGCCTGCCGCCGCCACGCGCCGGCCCACCACCGCATCTTCGAGCAGATGCGCGGCCGCCTGGCCACGATGCCGCCGGCCACGCTGGCGGCGCTGTTCGCACAGCTGCCGGCGCTGGACCTGGACCGCGGCCTGATGGAGCCGCTGCCGGCCGAGCGTGCCGAGGGCGCGCCTTGCCTGGTGCTGGTGCGGGGCCGGTTCGAGTGGGACGACATCGGCAGCTTCCGCTCGCTGGGCCAGCACCTCGCGGCCGACGCGGCGGGCAACGCCGTGCTGGGCGCGGTGCAGGCGAGCGCCACGCAAGATGCGCTGCTGGTCTGCGACGAGACCCACACCTTGCATGTCGAGGGCTGCAGCGCGCTGCTGGTGGCCGTCGGCGAGGAGGGCGACGTGGTGGTCTGCCCGCGCGGGCGCGCCGGCGAGGTGCAGGCCTTGCTGCGGCAGCCGCTCTTCTGCGGCCTGGGCGAAGCGCCGGATGGCCGGGCCGTGGCGAGCTGCCGCTGCGCAGGCAACCGGGTCGACGCCTTCGCCACGCTGGCCGAATGCGAGCGGGTGGAGATCCGCTCCGACAGCGGCGGCGTGGTGGCGCTGCTGGGCCTGCACGATTGCCGCATCAGCGTGCAGGGCCGGCAGGTCGAAGTGCGGGGGCAGGGGCAGGGGAAGATAGCCGCGGCCGAGGCGCGGCCGGCGCAGGCCGCGCCGCACTGGCTGACGCTGGACACCGACCACGATGCAATGAGCGAGCGGGCCGCGCTGTGCCTGCTGCAAGACTTGCGCGAGCTGCTCGAGCTGCGCGAGCACCCGGTGGTGGTGATGTCCGCCGGCCAGACGCCGGAGCAGCTCTACGGCATCCTGCGCCAGCGCTACCACGGCGCGCTGCGCTGGGCCCGCCTGCGCTTTTTCCAGATGGACGAATACGTGCCGCGCACGACGGCCGATCGCGGCCTGTTCGGCCGGGCGATGCGCCGGCTGCTGGTCGACCCGCTCGGCCTGCAAGGCCACTTCCTCGAGGGCGACGAGGGCCCGCAGGCCCTGGCCGACTACGAAGGGCGCATCGAGGCGGCGGGCGGCATCGACCTGGTGCTGCACGGCATCGGCGCCAACGGCCACCTCGGCTTCAACGAGCCGGGCAGCGCCTTCGATGCGGGCGCGCGCCGCGTGCCCCTGGC
>DATHWJ010000512.1:0-2755 GCA_035460745.1 Ideonella sp.
TGGCGCGGCTGTTCGAGCCGGATGCGCCGGCTGCGCTGCAGGCCAGGCTGCAGGCCGGCGACGCGCTGGAACAATTGCCGCAACCCCCTTCACCGCCCTGAACGGACACCTCCTGTGCTGACCTCCGACACCCCCGCCACCGCCCAGACCGCACAGCGCCCCTGGCTGGCCCACTACCCGGCCGGTGTGCCGGCCAGCATCGCGGCCGACGCCTACCCCTCGCTGGTGGCGCTGCTCGAAGAAGCCTGGCGCCGCCATGCGCGCCGCGACGCGGCCGTCTGCATGGGCCGGCGCATGCGCTACAGCGAGGTCGACGAGCTCTCCAGCACGCTGGCCGCCTGGCTGCAGGCGGCAGGCCTGGCCAAGGGCGAGCGGGTCGCGATCATGATGCCCAACCTGCCGCAGTACCTGGTCGCGATCGGCGCGATCCTGCGGGCCGGCTGCGTGGTGGTGAACGTCAACCCGCTCTACACCGCACGCGAGCTGCAGCACCAGCTGAAGGACTCGGGCGCCCGCGCGATCGTGGTGCTGGAGAACTTCGCCCACACGCTGGCGGCGGTCATCGACGAGACCGAGGTGCAGCACGTGGTGCTGGCCTCGATGGGCGACCAGCTCGGTTTCTGGAAGGGGCAGTTCGTCAACTTCGCGGTGCGGCACCTGAAGAAGATGGTGCCCGAGTTCCGCCTGCCGCTGGACCGCGGCCGCACCGTCACGCGCTTCAACAAGGCGCTGGCCGAGGGCACGCGCCTGCACCTGAGGCCGGTGGCGCTGGGGCCGGAGGACGTCGCCTTCCTGCAGTACACCGGCGGCACCACCGGCGTCTCCAAGGGCGCGACGCTGCTGCACCGCAACCTGGTGGCCAACGTGCTGCAGTCCGAAGCCTGGTTCAGGCCGGTGCTGGACCAGCTCGTCGCCGAGGCTCACGACGGCCCGCAGACCCTGGTGTGCGCACTGCCGCTGTACCACATCTATGCGCTGACGATCTGCTACGCCTTCGGCGCGCGGCTGGGCATGACCAACCTGCTGATCCCCAACCCGCGCGACCTGGCCGGGCTGATACGCACGCTCAGAGAGCACCGCGTCAACATGTTCCCGGCGGTCAATACGCTGTTCAATGCGCTGGCCAACGAGCCCGACTTCGCACGGCTGGATTTCTCCGGGCTGGTGATCTCCTGCGGCGGCGGCATGGCGGTGCAGCAGGCCACCGCCGAAAAGTGGCTGAAGATCACCGGCTGCCCGGTGGTGGAGGGCTACGGCCTGTCGGAGACCTCGCCGGTGGCCACCAGCAACCGGCTGGACCTGCGGGAGTTCACCGGCACCATAGGCTTGCCCATCCCGTCGACCGAGATCGCCATCCGCGACGACGAAGGCCGCGACGTGCCGCTGGGCTCGCCCGGCGAGATCTGCATCCGCGGGCCGCAGGTGATGGCGGGCTACTGGCAGCGGCCGGACGAAACCGCGCTGGTGATGACGGCCGACGGCTACTTCAAGAGCGGCGACGTGGGCGTGATGGACGAGCAGGGCTGCGTGCGCATCGTGGACCGCAAGAAGGACATGATCCTGGTCTCGGGCTTCAACGTCTACCCGACCGAGATCGAGCAGGTGGTGAACCTGCACCGCGGCGTGCTGGAGTGCGCCGTGGTGGGCGTGCCGGACGCCCGCACCGGCGAGGCGGTGAAGCTCTACGTGGTCAAGCGCGATGCCGGGCTGAGCGAAGACGAGCTGGCGGCCTACTGCCGCGAGAACTTCACCGGCTACAAGCGGCCCAAGTACATCGAGTTCCGCGACGAGCTGCCCAAGTCCAACATCGGCAAGGTGCTGCGGCGCGAGCTGCGCTCGGCAGCAGCCTGAGCAGGGCGACGGCGGCTGTGGCAGCGAGCATCCCGGCCCTGGCAGACAGCCTGGCGCTGCAGGTGCTGCAGCGCGACTGGCTCTCGGCCAACCACATCGTGTTCGCCGGCGGCGAGGCCCCGGCCACCGTGGTGGACACCGGCTATGCACGCCACGCCGAGCTGACGATCGCGCTGCTGGCGCACGCGCTGGGCGGCCAGGCGCTGCAGCGCATCGTCAACACCCATCTGCACTCCGACCATTGCGGCGGCAACCACGCGTTGCAGGCGCGCTGGAGCGGGCTGCAGACGCTGGTGCCGGCGGCCTCGTTCGGCGCGGTGGCGCAGTGGGACGAGGCGGTCTTGAGCTACCGGGCCACCGGCCAGCACTGCGAGCGCTTCCAGGTGGACGGCATGCTGCAGCCGGGCGAGATGCTGGCCCTGGGCGCGGCGCGCTGGCAGGTGCTGGCGGCGGGCGGGCACGACCCGGACGCGGTGATGCTGTTCGAGCCGCAGACGCGCACGCTGATCTCCGGCGACGCGCTGTGGGAAGACCGGCTGGCGATCATCTTCCCCGAAATCGAGGGCGAGCCTGGCTTCGGGCCGGCGCGCGAGACGCTGGCCCGCATCGAGGCCTTGCGGCCGCGCTGGGTGATCCCGGGGCACGGCGCCGCCTTCGAGGACGCGGGCGCGGCGCTGGCCGCCAGCCGGCGCCGGCTCGACGCCTTCGAGCGCGACCCGGCCAGGCACCTGCGGCATGCGGCGCGGGCGCTGGTGATGTTCCACATGATGGAGGTGCAGCAGCACGGCCGTGCGGCCTTGCAGGCCTGGCTGCAGGCGACGCCTATCTTCCAGCGCATGGCGGCGCGCTCGGCAGGACCGGCCGGCATCCCCGCCTGGGCCGCTGACCTGGTGGCCGGGCTGCA
>DATHWJ010000513.1:0-7862 GCA_035460745.1 Ideonella sp.
CTGGTGGCCGACCTGCGCGTGCGCTATGAGTTCACCCGCCAGTGGAGTGCCGCGGTGGGCGTGGACAACCTCAACAACCAGACCTACTGGAACTTCCACCCCTATCCGCAGCGCACCTGGCTGGCGGAGCTGAAGTTCGACCTGTGAAGCCCTGCCGTCAACGAAGCGACCCGCTCGCGGGTTAGTCTTGCTGCCCCGCCCGGCTTCAGCAGGCCACCGGGCGGCGCGGATTCTTGTCCCAGGCCTGCAGCCAGGAATTCTCATGATGGTTCATCGTTTTGCCGCCGCGGCCTCGCTGGGTGCGCTGTTCGGCGCCTTGCTCGCCGCCCCTGCGTTCGCCCAGACGACGGTCAAGGAGCCGTGGGTGCGCGGCACCGTCGCGCAGCAGAAGTCGTCCGGCGCGTTTTTCCAGATCACCTCGGCACAAGGCGGCAAGCTGCTCTCGGCGGCGTCGCCGGTGGCCGGTGTGGTCGAGATCCACGAGATGAAGATGGAGGGCGAGGTGATGAAGATGGGCGCCGTGCCCGCCATCGAGCTGCCGGCCGGCAAGACCGTGGCCCTCAAGCCGGGCGGCTACCACGTGATGCTGATGGACCTGAAGCAGCAGCTCAAGCCCGGCGACACGGTGCCACTCACGCTGGTCGTCGAGGGCAAGGACGGCAAGAAGGACACGCTGGAGATCAAGGCGCCGGTGAAGGCCTTGAACGCGGCGGGGGGCGGGCACGAGGGCATGCAGCACTGAGCGGCTGCACCGGCCCGGCGCGATCGGGCCGCCTCGCGGCCTACCGCGGCCGCTGCAGCGCGCGTATGCGTGCCAGTTGCGGCGAGGGCTCGGCCACGCTGGCGTCGAAGGGCTGCGCCCCCCGGCCCACCGCGGCGACGATGCGCCGCACATAGGCCCGCGTCTCGTCATAGGGCGGCACGCCCAGGTAGCGCTCCACCGCGCGCTCGCCGGCGTTGTAGGCGGCGGCCACCAGCGATACGTCGCCCTCGAAGTAGGCCAGCAGCCAGCGCAGGTAGGCCATGCCGCCGCGCACGTTCTGCGCCGGGTCGAAGGCGTTCCTGACCCGGAAGCGCTGGGCCGTCTCGGGGATCAGCTGCATCAGGCCTTGCGCGTTCTTGGGCGAGACCGCCGTGTAGTTGAAGTTGGACTCGGCGTGCATGATCGCGAAGACCAGCGGCGCCGACACCTGGTACTCCGGCGCCACCTGGCGCACCAGCTCGACGATGGGGGCGGGTGCCGACGGCGGCGGCTGGTAGGGCAGCGGCTGCGCTGGCGCAAGCCCGGGCGCCGGGGGCGGGGCGGGATCCCTCATGCAAGCCGGCAGCTCGGCGGCCGGCTCGCCCATCAGGCGCATCAGGTTGGTCGCCTGCTGCACCCCTTGTTCGGCCGCCAGCCGGAAGAAGAAGGCGGCCAGCCCGTCGTTGCGCGGCACGCCCCGCCCATAGGCATACATCTCACCGAGGTCGAACTGCGACGCGGCGTCGCCCAGCCGGGCGGCTTCGCAGTAGAGCGCCGCTGCCTGCACGCCGTCTCTGGGTACTTCGCCGCCGCGCTCGTAGGCCGCGGCGTCCATGCGCAGCTCGGCGATGCGGGCGTGCTCCGTGCCGGTGTCTTGCGCTGCTGCGGCCAGCGGCAACAGGCACGCCGCGAGCAGCCACGCCCACGCGTGCGCGGGGGGCGGGGTGGGGCGGGGCGATGACATCCGGCGATGGCTCCAGAAAGAACTGGGAGGGTGCAGCAGGCTCCTCCCGCGCGAGCTCGCTACCCCCTGACACAAGGTGGGCGCCAGCTGGCGCATTGCACGCGAGCTTATCGCGGCTGGTCTCACCGCCAATTGAGCAGGCTCTCGAACCGTTGCTGCTGCGGCGGCCGCCTCGGCCCGGGCGCGGCGCCGCGTGCAACCCCCGGCCCTCGATCTCGGCCTGGTTGCCGTCGGGGTCGGCAAAGCACGAGCGGCAATCGATGCGCTGGACGCGATCATGCGGGATCGGCATCTTGAGTGGGCCGGGGGGCGGGCGTCGTTCCCGCGCTTTCGCGTCCCGGCAGGACAAGACCGTACAGCAGGATGTCCTCGTACTGGCCGTTCTTCAGCACATGCCGGACCAAGTGGCCTTCGCGCTGCAGCCCGCATTTCTCCATCACGGCGGCCGAGGCCTTGTTGCGCGCCATGCACCGGGCGACGACCCGGGTGATCGCGAGCGCCTCGTGGGCGAACTGGATCAACCGGCCCGCGGCCTCGGTGCCATAGCCGCTGGACCAGTGCTCGACGGCGATCCAGTAGCCGAGCTCGGCGCGCGCATGGGCCTCGCTGACGTCGAGCAGGCTGGCCGCGCCCACCAGGGTGCCGCTGGCGCGCAGCGTGACGGCAAACACGAGCTCCGTTCGCGCTTGGTAAAGCCCCTCGTGCGTGGCGATCCAGGCTTCGGCTGCGTCGTCCGGGTAAGGGTGCGGGATGGTGGTGGTCGTCGCGGCCACCCTGGCGTCGCCGGCGAGGCGCTGGACCTCCTTCGCGTCGGCTTGTGTGAAGGGCCGCAAGGTCAGGCGCTGGGTGGTGAGTGTGGGCTGCATGGGTGCTGGGTGGGGCGGCGGAGGTTCTTCGGGCGGGACGCGATCAGCGACACCAGCATCGGGACGGCGGCCAGCGAGCGCAGGCCTGAGGTCGTCATTTGCCTGGCGTTCCGGTCAAAGGGGGACGGTGGGGCTGTGGGCGCGGGCTCAAGGGTAAGGGCTTTGGGGCCGGGCGGTGCAGGCCGGCACGACCCCGCTGGCACAGACGCCGGGCTCCGGTTCGCGCGAAGCCGGACCAAGAGCCCCGGCTTTTCCACGGAATGGCGGCTGAACCCGCCGAGCGGCCGGCCGATAAGCAGACAGCGCTCGCTCCGGGCGACATCGTCCACAGGCCTTGCCCATGAAACTGCGTACCCAGATCCTCACTTTCGGCCTCGCCGGCGCCTTGCTCGCGGCCCTGGCGGGCGGCATCGGGCTGTATGCCTCTTCGCGCCTGGGCGGCGCGATCGACGACGCGGTGGGCGCCGGCGTGGCGCTGCAGACCAGCCAGGCGGCCGACATGATGCACGACGCGGTGCGCGGCGACGCGCAGCTCGCGCTGCTCTCGGCGATGGAGCAGAACCCGGCCCAGATCGCCGAGGCCGAGAAGGGCCTGAAGGACCACGCGCAGACCTTCGACGCGGCGCTGGCCAAGCTCGGCAGCCTGCCGCTGCCGCCGGAAAGCCGGGCCGCGCTGCAGAAGGCCCAACCCCTGGTCAAGAGCTACATCGCGGCCGCCGAGCAGGTGATCAAGGCCGCCAGGGAGGATGTGCCCGCGGCGCAAAAGCGCGTGCCGGCGCTGCAGGCTGCGTTCAGCGAGCTCGAGACGCAGATGGCGGCGCTCTCCGAGTCGATCGAAAAAAGCGGTGAAGCGCTGAACGAGCAGGCCAAGGCCAGCGTCGACGAGACCCAGCTCGCCATCGCCGTCGCGCTGGTGCTGGCGACGGTGCTGATGGGGCTCGCCGCGGTCTGGCTGGCGCGCCGCATGACGCAGCCCATGGCGCACGCGCTCGGCGTGGCCGAGCGGCTGGCGCAGGGCGACCTGACGGCCGAGATCCACCCCGCCGGCAACCACGAGATGGTGCAGCTGCTGCAGGCCATGGCGCGCATGCAGGCCAGCTTCGCCGGCATCGTGCGCGACGTGAAGGTCAATGCCGACGAGGTTGCCAGCGCCAGTACCCAGATCGCCCAGGGCAACCAGGACCTCTCCGGCCGCACCGAGCAGCAGGCCTCGTCGCTGCAGCAGACGGCAGCGACCATGGACGAACTCGGCGCCAACGTGCGCAGCAACGCCGACAACGCCCAGCAGGCCAACCAGCTCGCGCTCGGCGCCTCGGCCGTCGCCGTCAAGGGCGGCGAGATGATGGGCCAGGTGGTCCAGACCATGTCCGGCATCAACGACAGCTCCAGGAAGATCGCCGACATCATCGGCGTGATCGATGGCATCGCCTTCCAGACCAACATCCTGGCCTTGAACGCCGCGGTCGAAGCCGCGCGGGCCGGCGAGCAAGGCCGCGGCTTCGCGGTGGTGGCCGGCGAGGTGCGCAGCCTGGCGCAGCGCAGCGCCGAAGCGGCGCGCGAGATCAAGGGCCTGATAGGCGCCAGCGTCGAGCGGGTGGAGCAGGGCACGGCGCTGGTCGGCCAGGCCGGCCAGACCATGGACGAGATCGTCGGCGCGATCCGCCGCGTGACCGACATCGTCGGCGAGATCAGCTCGGCCAGCGCCGAGCAGAGCAGCGGCGTCAACGAGGTGGGCCGCGCGGTGACGCAGATGGACCAGGCCACGCAGCAGAACGCGGCGCTGGTGGAGCAGAGCGCCGCGGCGGCCGAGAGCCTGAGCCAGCGTGCGCACAAGCTGGTACAGGCGGTCGAGGCCTTCAAGCTCTCGGGCGCGGTGGCGGTCCGGCCCGTGGCGGCCAGCGCGCCGGTGGCCGTGGAGCGGCGCGCGCCGAACCGCGCTGCCCATGCCGCCCATGCCACGCGTCCCGCGGCGGGCACGGCGGCGGGTGGCAGGCCGGTGACGGCTTCGGCAACCCGGCCTGCCCGCCAGGCTGCGCCTCTTGCGCCGGCCCCGGCGCCAGTTGCCCCGGCGGGCAAGGCCGGCACCGACGATTGGGAAAGCTTCTGACGCGCCACGCGCAGCCGCTGGAGACCGGATGCGGCCGCTCGGGTTTGGGCGGCTGGCACCGAACGCGGAACCGCGGCCGGTGGTGGTGCCCAACCGCCAGCGCCGCCGGATGCGGCCCGCCGAAGCCGTAGCTGCCACTGGTAAGGAGGTCTTGGCCCCGTTTGGCCTCCGCCATTGGCCTTGCATTGGCGCCGCGATTGATCAAAGATGCTTGTTCACCGGGGACGGAGTGAACCGTCGCCGCCCCGCCTCTGGACAGGGAGAAAGGCCGGATGTCTTGGCGTCGGCGACTCGCGAGCGGCGTCTTTCGATGGCCCGATCCGCGATTGCGTACCCGGTTGGCGGCGTTGCTGGTCGCGGCATCGCTGCTGCCGCTTGCGCTGTCCGCCATCGTCGGCATCCGGCATTCGCAGGCGCAGTTGCTCGACAGCACGAAGAGCCTGCTGCGCTCCGGCACCGAGCAGATCGCGCGCGAGCTCGACGAGTTCCATCGCGGCCGCCTGCAGTCGGTCGAGCGCATCGCGCGTTTTCCGGAGGCGATGGCGTTTTGCCTCGCCGACGCCGCGCGCCATGCCGATGCAGCGCCGGCGCTCGTCCGGCTGCTGTCGGCCTATCCGGCCAGCGACCCCAGCATCGCCGGTGCGGCGCTGCTCGATCGCCGCGGCCGTGTCCTGGTCGCCACGAACCCGGCCCTCAATGGCGCCGACCTGTCGTTCCGCCCTTACGTGCAGACCGCGCTGGGAGGCTCGACGACCCTGTCGGACATCTACCTCACGGTGGCGCAGGACAGCGAGACGCCGTCGATCGCCTATGCCGCACCGATGCGGGGGCCCGACGGGCAGGTGGCCTGTGTCTCGATCATGGTCATTCGGGCAACCACGATCTGGCAGCGCATCCGCAGTTCTGACGGCATGGCCGGCCCTGGCAGCTACGCCGTGCTCTTCGACGGCCAGGGCATTCGCATTGCCCACAGCTACAGCGACGAGATCGTCTTCCACCCGGGCGGCCGTCTGGAGCCGGCGGCGATCGACCGGCTGGTGACCGAGCGGCGTTTTGGCAAACGCACGCGCGCGCTGCTCGAAGACGTGCGCGCCTCGCCGGAGCAGCTCGAGCGTGCGCGCGCCACGGTCCCCGACCGCGAGGTCTTCCTCGGCTTCGACCCCGTCAACCAGGCGCCGAACTACGGTGTCGCTCGCCGTTTCGAGACCGTGCCGTGGACGCTGTTCTACATGCAGCCCGAAGCCGCCGTGCAGGCCCAGATCGCGCGCCAGACCCGGTTCCAGTTCGCCCTCGCGTTGGCCATCATCGCGGCCGCGTCGGCGCTAGGCCTGCTTTTCGCGCGCAGCATCGTGCGGCCGGTGGCCGCGCTCGGGGCGGCCACTTCGGCCATCGCCGCCGGGGATCTCTCGGCACGCGCGGGTTATGTGGGCACCGGTGAACTCGGGCGCCTCGCCGAGAGTTTCAACACGATGGCCGAGCGCATCCAGGTGCAGGCCCAGGACCTGCAGCGCTCGCGCGACGAACTCGAGCAGCGTGTCATCGAGCGCACCGCCGAGCTGGAACACAGCACCGAGCAGTTGCGCACCGAGGTGGGCGAACGGCAGCGCGCGGAGGCGGCGATCCGCGAAAGCCAGCAGTTGCTGCAGGCGATCATCGACAACACCGCGGCCGTGATCTACGTGAAGGATCTGCAGGGCCGCTACATGATGGTCAACCGCAGGTACCGCGAACTCTTCCACGTTGCCGACGCAGACATCATCGGCAAGATCGATGCCGAGCTGCTCCCGAGCGAAACGGCGGAAGCCGTTCGTTCGATGGACCTGCGCGTCGCCGCCGCGCAGGCCCCCGTGGTTGCCGAGGAGACGCTGCCGCTCGATGACGGCCCGCACACCTACGTGTCGGTGAAGTGCCCGCTGCGCGATGCCGAAGGGCGTGTGCACGGCGTGTTCGGCATCTCCACCGACATCACCGACCGCAAACATGCCGAGCTGCGCCTGCAGGCCCAGCTCGAGCGGCTGAACCTGCTGGACCAGATCACCAGCGCGATAGGCGAGCGACAGGACCTGCAAAGCATCTACCAGGTGGCGATCCGCAGCCTCGAGGAACGCCTGCCGGTGGACTTCAGCTGCATCTGCCGTTACGAGCCGAACGAAAACCGGTTGATCGTGATGCGCGTCGGCGTGCACAGCGCGGCGCTGGCGATGGAGCTGGCGATGCCGGAGAACGCGACGGTGCCGGTCGGCGAGAACGGCTTGTCGCGCTGCGTGCGCGGCCACCTCGTCTACGAAGCCGATCTCGCGCAGGTGCCGTTCGCGTTCCCGCAGCGGCTGCTGCGCAGTGGGCTGCACGCTCTCGTCGCGGCGCCGCTGCAGTCTGAAAGTCGCGTCTTCGGCGTGCTGATCGCGGCGCGCCTGCAAGCGGATTCATTCACCAGCGGCGAATGCGAATTCCTTCGCCAGCTGAGCGCGCACGTGGCGCTGGCGGCCACGCAGGCCGAACTGCATGCCTCGCTGCAACGCGCCTACGACGACCTGCGTCAGACGCAGCAAAGCGTGATGCAACAGGAGCGCCTGCGCGCGCTCGGCGAGATGGCCAGTGGCGTTGCCCACGACATCAACAACGCGATCTCGCCTATCGTCCTGTACACCGAGAACCTGCTCGAGCGCGAACCGGGCCTGAGCGCACGCGGGCGCGAGCAGCTGCAGACCATCGCGATGGCGATCGACGACGTGGCTGCCACCGTGGCGCGCATGCGCGAGTTCTACCGGCAGCGCGAGGTGCAGGCCGCAATGCAGCCGGTGCAGTTGAACGAGATCGTCGGCAACGTGGTCGAGCTGACACGCGCGCGCTGGCACGACATGCCGCAGCAGCGCGGCGCTGTCATCACGCTGGACATCGACCTGGCGAGCCAGTTGCCCAGCGTCCTGGGCACCGAGCCCGAACTGCGCGAGGCGCTCATCAACCTGGTGTTCAACGCGGTCGACGCGATGCCGTCCGGCGGCACGCTGACGCTGCGCACGCGCCGGCCCGTCGCCGACGGGCAGCCGGTGCTTCTGGAGGTTGCGGACACCGGCGTCGGCATGGACGAGCCGACGCGCCGCCGCTGCCTGGAACCCTTCTTCACCACGAAAGGTGAGCGCGGCACCGGCCTCGGGCTGGCGATGGTCTACGGCGTTGCGCAGC
>DATHWJ010000514.1:0-14787 GCA_035460745.1 Ideonella sp.
TCAGCCTCTTCGAGCTCGAGGACGCACGCCGCGCCTGGGCCTCGGCCGAGGACAGCGCCATCGCCGTCGCGCGCGACAGCGGCCAGGGCTGGATCGCGCTGGTGCTCGCCTCCGGCAACGCCGCGCTTCCGGCATCCACCACCCCCATCTCCCCACCCACGTCATGACCACGCCCTACGCCCACCCCTCGGCCCACGCTCAAGGACACGCCGGGCCGCACCCCGGTTTGCCGGACCCCGACGGGGGGCACGACGCGCCGTGGCTCGCCGGGAGGCGCCCGGAACCGCCGCGCCGCCGCTGGTCGCCCCCGCTGACCGTGCTGGCGATCGCGGCCGCCGCGCTCGCGGCCGGCGGCTGGGCGATCTTCGCGGCGCCGCGTGCCAGCGCAGCACCGGCATCGCCCACCGCCACGGCGCTCACCGTGACCGTCGCCACCGCGCAGCGCGCCAGCTGGCCCAGCATGCTGGCCGCCACCGGCGCCATCGCCCCCTGGCAAGAGGCCAGCATCGGCGCCCAGACCACGGGGCTGCGCCTGACCGAGCTGCGCGTCGACGTGGGCGACGTGGTGCGCAGCGGCCAGTTGCTGGCGCGCTTCGACACCGACCTGCTGCGGGCCGACGAAGCCCAGCTCAAGGCCAGCCTGGCCCAGGCCGAGGCCAGCGCCGCCCAGGCCCGCGCCAACCGCGAGCGCGCGCTGGGCCTGCGCGGCAGCGGCGGCCTCAGCGAGCAGGACATCCTGCAGCGCGTCACCGAGGCCGACACCACGCTGGCCCAGGTGGCCGTGGTGCGCGCCCAGCTCGGCGCCAAGCAGCTCCAGCTCAGCCATGCCGAGGTGCTGGCGCCCGACGACGGCGTGATCAGCGCCCGCCCCGCCACGCTGGGCGCGGTGGCCGGCAGCGGCCAGGAGCTGATGCGGCTGATACGCCAGGGCCGGCTGGAGTGGCGCGGCGAGCTCGACGCGGCCCAGCTCGCACGGGTCAGCCTCGGCCAGGCCGTGCAGCTCGGCCTGCCGGACGGCGGCAGCGCCACCGCGCGGGTGCGCCAGACCGCGCCCACGCTGGACAGCGGCTCACGCCTGGGCCTGGTCTATGCCGAGCTGGAGCCCGGCAGCCGCGCGCGGGCCGGCATGTATGCCAGCGGCCAGATCGCGCTGCCGCCGCTGGCCGCGCTGGTGGTGCCCGCCGCCAGCGTGGTGGTGCGCGACGGCCGCAGCGTGGTCTTCAAGGCCGCGGGCACGCAGGCCACCGCCCGCATCACCGCGCAGGCCGTGACCGTGGGCCGCCGCCAGGGCGCCGAGGTGGAGATCGTGCAAGGCCTGGCCGAAGGGGAGCAGGTGGCCGTGCAAGGCGCCGGCTTCCTGAACGACGGCGACCTGGTGCGCGTGGCGCCGGCCGCGGCTGCGACGCCGGCCGTGCTGCCCGGGCCGGCCCCCGCGCCGCGTGCCACGACGCTCGCCGCGAAAGCCTGAGCCATGAACTTCGCGACCTGGTCCATCCGCAACCCCATTCCCGTGCTGCTGCTGTTCGCCCTGCTGGCGCTGGCCGGCCTGCGCGGCTTCCAGCAGCTCTCCATCCAGAACCTGCCCGACCTCGACCTGCCCACCGTCAGCATCACGCTGTCGCAGCCCGGCGCGGCGCCGGCCCAGCTCGAGGCCGAGGTGGCACGCAAGGTGGAGAACTCGCTCGCCACGCTGGCCGGCCTCAAGCACACGCGCACCGCCATCACCGACGGCCAGGTGCAGATACAGGCCGAGTTCGTGCTGGAGAAGAAGCTCTCCGACGCGCTGATCGAGACCAAGGACGCGGTCGACCGCGTGCGCTCCGACCTGCCCGCCGAGCTGCTGCAGCCCGCCGTCAGCGCGGTGGTGGTGCGCGGCGCGCCGATGCTGACCTACGCGATCGCCTCGACGCGGCTGGACGAAGAGGCGCTGTCGTGGTTCGTCGACGACAGCGTCGCCAAGGCGCTGCTCGCGGTGCCCGGCGTCGGCCGCGTGAGCCGGGTGGGCGGAGTGCAGCGCGAGGTGCGCGTGGAGGTCGATCCGGTGCGGCTGAGCGCGCAGGGCGCCACCGCCACCGACGTCTCGCGGGCGCTGCGCCGCATGCAGCAGGAGTCGTCGGGCGGCCGCGGCCAGCTCGGCGGGGCCGAACAATCGGTGCGCACCGTCGCCACCGTGCGGCAAGCCAGCGAGCTGGCGGCCTGGCCGCTGGTGCTGGCCGACGGCCGCGAGCTGCGGCTGGACCAGGTGGCCACGGTGCACGACGGCAGCGCCGAGCGCAGCCAGGCCGCGCTGCTGGACGGCGCGCCGGTGGTCGGCTTCAGCCTCTACCGCGCCAAGGGCTTCGACGAGACCCGCATCGCCGACGGCGTCGCGCGAGCGCTGGCGCGGCTGCAGGCGGGCGACGCCTCGCTGAGCGTGACGCCGGTCTCCGGCAGCGTGGACTACACCCGCGAGCAGTACCGCGGCTCGATGCAGATGCTCTACGAAGGCGCCATCCTGGCGGTGCTGGTGGTGTGGTTCTTCCTGCGCGACTGGCGCGCCACGCTGGTGGCCGCGGCGGCCTTGCCGCTCTCGGTGCTGCCGGCGTTCGCCGCGATGTCGTGGCTGGGCTACTCCCTCAACACGCTGACGCTGCTGGCGCTGGCGGTGATCGTCGGCATCCTGGTCGACGACGCCATCGTCGAGATCGAGAACATCGAGCGCCACCGGCGCATGGGCAAGCCGATACGCCAGGCCACCGGCGATGCGGTCACCGAGATCGCGCTGGCGGTGATGGCCACCACGCTGACGCTGGTGGTGGTCTTCGTGCCGACCGCGCTGATGGAGGGCGTGCCGGGCCTGTTCTTCCAGCAGTTCGGCTGGACGGCGGTGATCGCCGTGCTGGCCTCGCTGCTGGTGGCGCGGCTGCTGACGCCGATGATGGCGGTGTGGCTGCTGAAGGACAGCCCGGACGCCGGCCACGCCGGCCACGAAACGCCCGACGGCCCGCTGATGCGCGGCTACCTGCGCGCCGCCCGCTGGTGCCTGGCGCACCGCAAGACCACGATGGTGGCGGCCACCGCCTTCTTCGCCGGCTCGCTGGCCCTGCTGCCGCTGATCCCCACCGGGCTGGTGCCGCCCTCCGACCGCGGCTACACCGCGCTGGACCTCGAGCTGCCGCCCGGCAGCTCGCTGGCCGACACCGGCCGCGTGGCCGCGGCGCTGCGCGAGGCGCTGGCGCCGGTGGCCGGCATCCGCAGCGTCTTCACCACGCTGGGCAGCGCGCAGCAGGAGGGCGAGAGCGCCACCGAGCTGCGCCGCGGCACGCTCACGCTGACGCTGGCGCCGCGCGGCGAGCGAGCGCCGCAAGACGAGATCGAGCACGCCGTGCGGCGCGCCATCGCCGGCGTGCCGGGCGCGCGCTTCACGGTGGGCAGCGGCGGCCTGGGCGAGCAGCTCTCGCTGATACTGGCCAGCGACAACGCCGAGGCGCTCAAGGCCAGCGCCCAGGCGCTCGAACGTGGGCTGCGCGGGGTGGCCGGCCTGGCCAACATCCGCTCCACCGCCAGCCTGGAGCGGCCCGAGATCATCGTACGGCCCGAGCTGCAGCGCGCCGCCGAGCGGGGTGTGAGCACCGAGGCCATCGGCGAGACGGTGCGCGTGGCCACCCGAGGCGACTTCGATGCGCAGCTCGCCAAGCTCAACCTCGACAACCGCCAGGTCAACATCCGCGTCAGCCTGCCCGACGCGGCGCGGCAGGACCTGCACACGCTGGCCGAGCTGCGGGTGCACGGGCGCGACGGCGCCGTGCCGCTGGGCAGCGTGGCCAGCCTCTCGGTGGCCAGCGGCCCCTCGCAGATCGAGCGCTACGACCGGCGCCGCTACGTGACGGTGAACGCCGACCTGGGCGGCTTGCCGCTGGGCGACGCGATGGCCGCCGCCAGGGCGCTGCCGGCCGTCACGGCCCTGCCCTCCAGCGTCGAGCTGGTGGAGGCAGGCGACGCCGAGTTGGCGGCCGAGCTGGCCTCGGGCTTCGGCATCGCGATCGCGACCGGGGTGCTGTGCATGTTCTGCGTGCTGGTGCTGCTGTTCAAGGACTTCCTGCAGCCCATCACCATCCTCTCGGCCCTGCCGCTCTCGCTGGGCGGCGCCTTCGTGGCGCTGCTGCTGGCACGCAGCGAGCTGGACGTGCCCGCGATGATCGGCCTGGTGATGCTGATGGGCATCGTCGCCAAGAACTCCATCCTGCTGGTGGAGTACGCGGTGCTGGGCCGCCGCGAGCGCGGCCTGGCGCTGCACGAGGCCCTGCTCGACGCCTGCCACAAGCGCGCCCGCCCCATCGTGATGACCACCGTGGCGATGATCGCCGGCATGCTGCCGATCGCGCTCGGCCTGGGCGCCGACGCGAGCTTCCGCCAGCCCATGGCCACCGCGGTGATCGGCGGGCTGATCACCTCCACCGTGCTGAGCCTGCTGGTGGTACCGGTGGTGTTCACCTACGTGGCGGCGGCGGAGCGCTGGCTGGCGCGCCACCTGGGCGGCCCGCGGCCTGCGGCCCTGCCGGCCCCGGCCGCCGCGCTGGCTGACGAGGCCCCGTGATCTCGACGCCTTCTTTCTCGTTCCCTCCCGATGACGGCGGTCTCCGCCGTCGCTTTCCCCCAAGCTCTTCCTGAAGGACTTTTGCATGACACGCCACTCCCGCGTCCCCACAGCAGCTTCTGCGCAGCGCGCCGTCACCCTGGCCGGCCTGGCCAGCCTCACGCTGGCCACGCTCAGCCTGCTGCCGCTGGCGGCCAGCGCCCAGGAGGCGGCCACGGAGGGCGGCTCCCAGTGGGGCCTGGGGCTGGGCGCCGCCATCACCCGCAAGCCCTACCGCGGCATCGACAACGACACCCAGGCACTGCCGCTCATCCTCTACGAGAACCGCTGGGTCAGCCTCGCCGGGCCGCGGCTGGACCTGAAGCTGCCCTCGGCAGGGCCGGTGGCCTTCACGCTGCGGGCGCGCTACGCGGGCGACGGCTACGAGGCCGACGACGCGCCCATCCTGGGCGGCATGGCCGAGCGCAAGGCCGGCTTCTGGGTCGGCGGCACGGCGACCTGGCGCAATCCGATCGCCGACCTCTCGGCGGAGTGGCTGGGCGACGCCTCCGGCAAGAGCAAGGGCCAGCAGTTCAACCTGACGCTGGAGCGCGGCTTCAACGCCGGCAACTTCAGGCTCACGCCGCGCGTGGCCGCCAAGTGGGCGGACCGCAAGTACGTGGACTACTACTACGGCGTGACGGCGGCCGAGGCGCGCTCCGACCGCGCCTTCTACGAGGGCGACGCCACCGTCAACCTGGAGCTGGGCCTGCGCGTGGCCTATGCGTTCACGCCCAAGCAGTCGGCCTTCGTCGACCTCAGCGGCACCCGGCTGGGCAGCGCCATCAAGGACAGCCCGCTGGTGGACCGCTCGAGCGAGTCCGGCCTGCGGCTGGGTTACCTTTACCGATTCTGATGCACCATGCCTGGCGCCCGCCGCAGCCGATGAAAAGGACCTTGCCCAAGACGCCCCGCGCGGGCTTGGCCGTGCTGGCCCTGGCGGCCGTGCTCGCCGGCTGCGCGGCCGAAAGGCTGCTCATCGCGCCGCTGGGCCAGGCCAGCTTCGAGGCCTACCGGCGCGAGACGACGGCCTGGCTGCAGCAGCAGCGCAGCTTCCAGACGCCCGACCACGCCCGCGAGCTGGCCTGGAACGGACCGCTCGAGTGGCGCCCGGCCGGCACGCCGCGCCAGGGCATCGTGCTGCTGCACGGCCTGGGCGACTCGCCCTGGTCGTTCGCCGACATCGGACCGCGCCTGGCCGAGCGCGGCTTCCTGGTGCGCGCCGTGCTGCTGCCCGGCCACGGCACCAAGCCGGCCGACCTGATCGGCGTGGACATCGCCGACTGGCGCCAACTGCTGCAGGAGCAGGTGGCGCTGCTGGCGCAGGAGGTGCCGCAGGTGTGGCTGGGCGGCTTCTCCACCGGCGCCAACCTGGCGCTGGAGTACGCGCTGACGCACGACGAGGTGGGTGGGCTGCTGCTCTTCTCGCCCGCGCTCAAGTCCGGCGTGGCGGTGGACTGGGTGATGCCGCTGGTGGCCTGGGCCAAGCCCTGGCTGCGCTCGCCGGACAGCCCCGAGGTGCCGCAGCAGACCCCGCTGCGCTACCTCAACGTGCCGAGCAACGGCTTCGCCCAGTATGTGCGCAGCAGCACCGCGGTGCGCGCCAGCCTGGATCGCAAGCCCTACGACAAGCCGGCCCTGATCGTGAGCGCCGAGCACGATTCGGTGGTGGACGTGGACTACGTGCTGGGCGCCTTCCAGCGCCGCTTCACGCATCCGGCCAGCCGCATGGTCTGGTACGGTGCATTGCCGGCCGGAGCGGGCGGCAGCCCCGGGCAGCAGCGTGTGCTGGCCCGGCCCGATCACCTGCCGGCCGAGCGCATCAGCCAGTTCTCCCACATGAGCGTGCTGTTCTCGCCGGCCAACCCGCTCTACGGCCGCGACGGCCCCCAGCGCATCTGCTGGAACGGGCAGGACGGCGCCGAGCGCGCCCGCTGCTTCGCCGGCGACACGGTCTGGTACGCCGACTGGGGCTACACCGAGCCGGGCAAGGTGCATGCGCGGCTGACCTTCAACCCCTATTTCGAGTGGCAGGACGGCGTGATGGCGCAGGTGCTGGGCGGGCCGCCGGTGCGCACGGCCACGGCGCTGGATTGAGTTGAGAGGGACCGCGGCGGCTACGCGGCCGCCTGGCGGCCCGAGACGCCGGGCGCCGGCCTCAAGGCCACGGCCGGCGGCTCGGCGCTGGGCGACTGAGCCCTGGTCGGGGCTGGGCCGACCGGCACGGGCGCCGGGAACATCACCCGCACGCCCAGCCCGCGCTCGTCCAGCCCCGGCCCGGTGGCGATGCGGGCGCCGTGCAGCCCGGCGATGCCGGCCACCAGCGACAGGCCGATGCCGCTGCCGCGCTCGCCGCTGCCGGCCACGCGGTGGAAGCGCTTGAAGATGGCCTCCTGCTCCGCCACCGGCACGCCGGGCCCGTCGTCCGCCACCTCCAGGCAGACCCAGGGCCGGCCCGCCTCCATCACCGGCTCGCAGCGCACCTGCACCTGGCCGCCCTCGTGGGTGTAGCGCAGCGCGTTGTCGATCAGGTTGCGCAGCAGGATGCCGATCTCGTCGATGTCGCACTCGATGTGGCAGGGCGTGGTGGCGAGAAAGATGCGGCGCCGCCGCTGCTCGGCCGAGACCTCGAACTCGCAGGTGACGTGCAGGATCAGCTCGCTCAGGTCGGCCAGCGCCCGCTGCGGCGCATGCACACCGGCGTCCAGCCGCGCCAGGTCGAGCAGCTGCTCGGACAGGCGCGTGCTGCGCTGCGCCACCGCGAGCAGCTTGACCAGCGCGGTGTCCTTGCCGGCCAGGGTCTCGGCGCGCAAGGCCACCTCGGCCTGCGCCTGCAGCGCCGAGAGCGGCGTGCGCAGCTCGTGGGCCGCGTCGCCGATGAAACGGCGCTCGCTCTGCACAGCCTGGTCGAGCTGGCCCAGCAGGTGGTTGAACGCCTCGACCAGCGGGCGCAGCTCGGTGGGCAGCGGGGCTGCCTGCAAGGGCGTCAGGTCGAAACTGCGGCGGCCGCGCAGCGCGGCCTCGACCGCTGCCACCGGCTTGAGTGCACGGCGCACCACGCGCCACATCACCAGGGCCATCAGCGCCAGCGGCAGCGTGCTGATCGCCATCGCGACCAGGGCCTTGCGCTGCAGCTCGGCATCGACCACGCTGCGCAGATTACCCACCTGCACGTAGACGCTGCCGGTGCTGTCGGAGATCGAGTAGACGCGCCACGCCTGGCCACCGACCACGGTGCTGGAGAAGCCCTCGCCGAAGTCCGGCCGCAGCGGCGTGGCGGGCGCGCCGGGCGTGTGCACCGCCAGCACCTCGCGATTCTGAGCCCAGACCTGGAAGGCCAGCGCATCGCCTTCGACCAGCGCCCCGGGCCGCAACTGCAGGCCGCCGGCGCTGACGTCGTCCAGCTCGCTGCCCGCGGGGATGGCGAGCAGGATGCGGGTGGCAAACGACCGCAGCTTGCTGTCCCACACGCTGCTCTGGCTCTGCGAGAGGTAGGCCACCAGCACCGACAGCGCGATCAGCCAGCACAGCACGATGGTGAGGCCGAACGCGCAGAGCATGCGGGCCTGGAGTGAACGTATTTTCATGGGCTGGCCTCCCCGATCATGTAGCCGTGCCCGTGCACGGTGGTGATGAGGTCGTCGCCCAGCTTGCGGCGCAGCTGGTGGATGAAGACGGCGATGGTGTTGCTCTCGATGGTGCTGGTGCTGCCGTAGACCACGTCCTCCAGGTGGCTGCGCGTGACGACGTGGCCGGGCCGCTCCAGCAGCGCCAGCAAGGTGCGGTACTCGTGCGCACTGAGCGGCACGCGCGCCCCGTCCCGGGTGACGACGCGCTTGCTGCGGTCGAGCTGGATGTCGCGGTAGGCGAAGACCGGCACCACCCGCCCCTGGCTGCGCCGTATGACCGCCCGCACCCGCGCCCACAGCTCGTCGAACTGGAAGGGCTTGACGAGGTAGTCGTCCGCGCCCGCGTCCAGCCCCTGGATGCGCTCGCTGAGCTGGCCGCGCGCCGTCAGTATCAGCACCGGCGTCACGTCGTAGCGCGCCCGCATGGCCTTGAGCACCGTCAGGCCCGACTCGCGCGGCAGGCCGAGGTCGAGCAGCACGACGGCGTAGGCGTGATCGACCAGCGCCAGGCGGGCGCCGGCAGCGTCGCCGACGTGGTCGATGGTGCAGGCGTTCTGCCGCGCGCCGTCGCAGACGGCTTCGGCGAGCATGGGGTCGTCTTCGACGAGGAGGAGGTGCACGGGCGGGACCGTCGGGTGTCGGGGAGGGCAGGCTTGGAGCGGGGATGATGCCTGGGGGGGATTAAAACGGTTTTAACGCGGGTGGAGGGGGTGAGGGGCGGACGGGCTCGTCGGGACGCGCTGACACGGTGGGGGCGCGCGGCCCCGCCCTGCGAGAGGCGGCACTGACCGGGACGGCACGGTGCATATTCACAGGCTTGGGCGGAAAGAAAATTTACCGCCGAACGCAACTCGCTGTGTAAGCATGGCGGCATGCTGCCTTGACCAGTTGGCGTCGATCTGTGAGTTGTGATGTGGACAAGATGACTGGGCAGGGTTGTCCGTCGATAACACGTTGAACTGAACCACTGGCTATGAGCACCATGGAACTTGTCAGCCTTCGCCGCATGACGGAGGATGACCTCACGATGCTTCACGAGTGGTTGAATAAGCCTCACATTGTGGAGTGGTGGCAGGGCGAGCGTCCGACCCTCCAAGAGGTTCGAGAACATTACCTGCCTCGCCTACTCGCGCAGGATAATGTCACTCCCTATATTGGATTGCTCGACGGCAGGCCATTCGCCTATGCGCAGTCGTACGTCGTGCTTGGTGCCGGAGACGGTTGGTGGGAGGACGAGACCGACCCCGGTGCGCGAGGAATCGATCAATCAATTGGATATCCAGAACTTCTTGGCCGTGGCTTGGGAACGAAGCTTGTCCGCGCGATGGTGGACCTACTATTCAGCGATCATCAGGTCACGAGGATACAGACAGACCCTGCTCCAGACAATCTGCGGGCGATACGCTGCTACGAGAAGGCCGGCTTTCGCAGGATCAAGACAGTACTTACGCCAGACGGCCCCGCAATCTACATGCTACAAAATCGCCAGTAGGGCTCCGTTGATTTTTGTCGAAAATCCATCGCAGCTTGCCCTGGCCTGCGCCGTCGCGCTCGCCGCATCAACCCTGGGTGGCCTTTCCGGCTTTGGCACCGGCCTGGTGCTCCCGATCTTCCTCGTCCCTCTGGTCGGCGTCGCCAACGTCATCCCGGTCATGGCTGTGGCCATGCTTCTGAACAACGGCAGCCGGGTCGTCGCCTTCTGGCGGGATGTCCAGTGGACCCACGTGCGGCGGATGCTCGCGCTCGGCCTGCCTGCTTGCATGGCTGGCGCCTACAGCTACACACTGCTGAGTGCCAGATGGATCACCGTGTTGCTCGGCTTGTTCTTGCTCCTCAGTGTTCCGCTGCGGCGGCTTCTTCGCCGGGCCCAGCTCACGTTCTCGCCCGCCGCGCAGGCGGGGGCTGGCGCCTGTTTTGGGTTCATCAACGGCGGCATGACGGGCGCGGGCGTCGTCCTCATCTCCATACTCATGTCCGTCGGCCTGGCTGGCAGCGCGCTCGTGGCCACGGATGCCGTCATCTCGGTGGTCATGGGTCTTGCCAAGGTGGTGCTTTTCGGCAGCTTGTCTGCGCTCGATCTCGAGCTGGCTTTGATGGGGATATTGATCGGCTTGTTCACCGCGCCAGGCGCATTCCTTGCCCGCGCCCTGCTGAAGCGCATACCCGCCGGTATCCACGCTTGGTTCATGGAGGCGGTGGTCGTCGCCGGCGCCATTGCGCTGCTCTCGCACGCCAAGGGATGATGGTGGTCGCCAGTGCATCCTGGCAATATCCGCGTCGAGCCGAGAGGCCTGCCATGCGCAGCACCGAGGCGAACGGGGTGTACCGTTTGAGCGTTTCACGAAGCCGCCGCAGTTTGGCGGCACGCCCGGTTTGCGCTGTCGGATCGCTTTGCGATGAAGGCTCTGGAAAGGAAAACCCGTGGTACAAGGCGCTCTTGTCCAGCAGCCGGGTCTTGACATCTAGGCTTCTGGCTTGTGTGTAGCGGGATGGGATAAAGGAGCTTCCGATGCAAGTATCTCGAGCACAGCAACCTATCGTCGCCGCGGCCGCCTGCCTTCTTGTCTTTGGCTTGTGCGTCGCCGCTTTTTTGCCGCCGCTCAATCATCAAACCCTGACATCGGTCCCGCTGACCATTGCCCTCGGCATGACTCTGGCGGTCAGCTTCATACTGCACCTGGTGTTTGTCGGGCTGGCAGCGCACCGGCTCGATCGCTCGGCTTTGTGGTGGGTTGTTCTTGCCTTGCTCACGTTCCCCATCGCGTCAATCGTGGGCCTCATCTTGTTTGAATGGTTCAGCGATGAGAAAAATCGCTCCCAAGGGCAAAGTACGGCCTGAGATTTTCATTGGGACTTGAAGTTTTGCTGCGGCTTCGTGAGGTGCTCGTCCATCCCTCCACAAGAACCTCCCGCCCCTTCAGCGGCAGCCATTCGGCCTTCGGCCGCTTGAGAATCGCAAGGAGATCTCCCGTGCAGAAGGTTGTTCCTGCCATCCGTGTGGCGTCCATGGAGGTCTTCTTGACCGAGCACACGGGTGACTGCCAGTTCCAAGCCCTCTCATGAGCGTCTCGATTCACAGTGGCTATTTGCCAGGCTGCATCGGCCGCATCACCGAGCTGCATGCCAGTTACTACCACCAACTGGTGGGCTTTGGCCTGCCGTTCGAGCTGAAGGTGGCACGCGAGCTGGCGGCGTTTTGCGAGCGCTACGACGAGCAGCGCGACGGGCTCTGGCTCGCGCGTGACGCCCACGGCGTCCAGGGCTCGATCGCCATCGACGGGCTGCACGCGCGCGAGTCCGGGGCCCATCTGCGCTGGTTCATCACGGCCGATGTGCTGAGAGGCACGGGCATGGGCAACGCGCTGCTGTCGTGCGCCGCGGAGTTTTGCCGCGTGAGGGGCTACGAGCAGGTTTACCTCTGGACCTTTGAAGGGCTGGGCGCGGCGCGCCACCTCTACGAGAAATTCGGCTTCAAGCTGGCGCTGCAGCAGCGCGGCACGCAATGGGGGGCAGAGGTCAATGAACAGCGCTTCGAGCTGCGGCTCTGAGGCCGCGCTGCGACGGGCTCAACCGAGCACGTCGTAGAGCCGCAATATCCACGAGGCCTGGTAGACCAGGCTGGCAATGACAAAGGCCATGTGGAATCTCTCGTCCTCCACGCAGGCCGCGACCGCGCAGAGGCTCACCCCGGCGGCCGTGCGCACGCCGTACTCGACGCCTTGCGCGACCAGGTGCTGGTGGCCCTTCATCCAGGTGTCGCCCACATCGACGAGGAAGGTGAATCCCAGAATGCCGAAGAACCACTTGCGGCGCGAAAGAAAGTAGCCCCGGTAGCCGGCGTATTCGGCGATGTCGTCGGGAAACAGGATGGCGCAGAGCAGGTAGAGCAAGGCGGCGTAGGCCACCACGAACGCAAAGGCCCCGAAGTGCCAGGCCGGCACGCGGCTGAGCGCGAACTCCCACCACCAGAAGTGGATGAGCATGACCAGCATGTAGACCACCCACAGCGCGTGTATCCCGTACACCTTGATGCGCCCCGGGTGCTGGGCAAACTTCGCCAAGCCGGAGAGCAGCCGCGCAATGGCCAGGCTGACGACCATGCTGAGCACCATGCGGACGTGAACGAACTGGTTGGGATCGACAACACTGCCACCCGGCTCCACTGGCATGCTCCTTCAGTTGCGCGCTGCCATTGTCGCTTCCGTGCGCCCGGCCCTTGCGGTAGGCTCACCGCGCCGACAGAACCCGGCCCACGACATGACCCACACACTGCTCATCTTCTGCTTCGTCTCCTTCATCGGCATCGCCACGCCGGGCCCGACCGTGCTGCTTGCGCTGTCCAATGGCTCCCGGTTCGGGGTTCGGGCTTCCGTGCCGGGCATGGCCGGCGCGGTGCTGTCGGACTTCGTGCTCATCTCGGCCGTCGCCGTGGGCCTGGGCGCGCTGCTCGCGGCATCGGAGTTCTGGTTCGCGATGGTCAAGTGGCTGGGTGTCGCCTACCTCGCCTACCTGGGCATTCGCCTGCTCCGCTCCAAGGGCACGCTGGCCCTGCCGGCCGAGGGGGGCGCGGCGCACGCCGCCCCCGCGCGGGCCATCTTCGCCCGCAGCTTTCTCGTTGCGGTCACCAACCCCAAGGGCTACCTGCTGTTCTCGGCCTTCCTGCCGCAGTTCATCGCGCCCACGCAACCCCAGTTGCCGCAGTACGCCACGCTGGCGCTCGCGTTCGCGGCGATCGACTTCGCGGTGATGCTGGCCTATGCCGCGGCCGGGGCGCAGGCCATACGCCTGCTGCGCGCCCAAGGGGTGCTGTGGCTGGACCGCCTGTGCGGCGGCGTGCTGCTGACGCTCGCAGGCTCCCTGGCGCTCTATCGCCGGCAGGCCTGACGCCGGACCGGGCGAGCTCGCCGGCCCGGCCCCTCCGCCCGCGCACGCTCCGCTACAGTCATCCGACCACGTTTCCGACGCGCACCCCCATGAATCTGCAAACCCTCCTCGCCTTCTCCGCCGTCGCGGCAGTGGCCATCGTCAGCCCAGGCCCGGCCACGCTGCTGGCGCTGCGCCGCACGGCGGCCTGAGAGACCCCGGCCTCGAGCCCGGTGCACGCCGCCCCCGCTTCACGCCATGCCTGCCAGCCGCCTGCCAGCCACCCTCGCGCTCTGCGCAGCCCTCTGCCTGGCGGCCAGCGCGTGCGCGCCGTGGCAGGGGCCGGGCTGCCGGCCCGGCGAGCAGCCTTCGGTGCATGACGCGCTGTACTTCGGCACCGCCAAGCCGGACGGCACCGTCACGGCCGCGCAGTGGGCCGGTTTTCTCGAAACCGTGGTCACGCCCCGCTTCCCGCAGGGGCTCACAGTGAACGAGGCCTCGGGCCAATGGCGCGGCGCGAACGGCGCGACGGTCCGGGAAGCCAGCCACGTGCTGCACCTGGTGCATGCCGACGACCCGGCCAGCGAGAAGGCCGTGACCGAGATCGTGGCCGCGTACAAGTCGCAGTTTCAACAAGAGGCGGTGCTGCGGGTCAGGGCGGCGGCATGCGTGTCGCTCTGAGCCGGCCCGCCGTCGACCGGACGCCATGGCACTGAACGCTGAAGCGATGGGAGCCGGCACGCCCCTGGCTGGCGACGAAGCCGCGCTGCAGCGCCGCCTCGGCGAGATGGTGCGGCAGTCCGCGTGGTTCATGCCCGCGCTGCTCGCCGTGCGGGCCCTGGCCCTGCCCCCCTGGTGCATAGGCGCGGGCGCCGTTCGCAACCTGGTGTGGGACACACTGCATGGCCATGCCGAGCCGTCGCCGCTGGCAGACATCGACGTGGTCTATTTCGACCGCAGCGACGCCTCCGTACAGCGCGACGCCGCCTTGCAGCACCAGTTGCTGCAGACCCACCCAGGCCTGCCCTGGGAGGTGACGAACCAGGCCGGCGTGCACCATTGGTTCGAAGCTCATTTTGGCCACGCGGTGGAGCCGCTGCAATCGCTGGAGGACGCGGTGGCCTCGTGGCCCGAGTACGCCACCGCGGTCGGCGTCTCGCTCGACGAAGGCGGCGGCGTGAGGGTCATCGCGCCGTTCGGCCTGCAGGACTTGTTCGGCCTGGTCGTGCGCCGCAACCCGCGGCGCGTCAGCCTGGAGACCTACCGGCAGCGCGTCGAGCAAAAGGCCTATGCGCGGCGCTGGCCACGGGTGCGCGTGATCGGCGCCTGAGGTTCTCAGGATCAGCCACCTTCCGCCTGCCTTCGCCATGCAGCCCTCACCCCAGCTTGCCTTCACGATACGCCGCGCAGAGCCGGCGGACGCGCTTTGCATCGGCGTGCTGGGCATGCAGGTCTTCCTCGACACCTACGCCACCGAAGGCATCCGCCCGGCCATCGCCCGCGAGGTGCTGGAGAGCCTGGCGCCGGAGGTCATCGAGAGCCTGCTGGCCGAGCCCGGCGTCCGCTTCTACGTCGCAGAGCTCGAGGGCCACCTGATCGCCTTTGCCGAGCTGGCGGCCGGCGCCGCGCATGTGCTGGCGACGTATGCCACGCCCACCGAGCTCCGGCGGCTGTACGTGC
>DATHWJ010000515.1:0-7324 GCA_035460745.1 Ideonella sp.
GCGGCGCAGGCGCGCTTCCCGGCCGCGCGCTGGTCGCGCGTGACGCTGCCGGCCGAACCGGGCGGGCTGACCGAGATCCGGCTGCTGCAGCCCGGCGAGCCGCGCGCCGACACCGGCAATACGCGGGTGCGCGTGGATGCGGCGGGCCTGGTGCGCGCGGCGCACGACCCGCTGCGGGCACCGGCCGGCAGTGTGGTGCTGGACTGGGTCTTCCCGCTGCACAGCGGGGAGGCCTTGGGCTGGGCGGCCCGAGGGCTGTGGACGCTCTTCGGCCTGCTGCCCGCGTTGCTGCTGGGCAGCGGCCTGTGGCTGTGGTGGCGCCGCCGGCGCGCCCTGCGGCAGGCGGCGGCGCGCGGCGGCCTGCCGGGGCGGCAGCTCAGCGGGACGCGGGCTTGAGGTTGTCGTCGAGGAAGCGCTCGAGCGCGGTGAAGAACTCCAGCCGGTGGGCGTAGCGGCTCAGGTAGTGGTCGCCGCCCTCCTGCTCGACGTAGCGGTAGGGCTTGCCGGCCCGCTTGAGCGCCTTGGCCATGTCTTCGCTCTGCTCGACCGGCACGACGCGGTCGTCGCTGCCATGCACCAGCAGCACCGGCGCGCGAATGCGCTCGGCCTGCAGCGCGGGTGAGGTGGCGCGCAGGCGCTCGCGGTCGCGCCAGGCGTCGCCGATCATGAACTCGGCGGCGGCGCGCCCACCCAGGTAGTCGCTCGCGTGCTGCACCAGGTCGGGCAGGTTGGAAACCCCCGCGAAGCTGGCGGCGCAACGGTAGAGCTCGGGCGTCTTGACCGCGCCCATCAGGGCCGCGTAGCCACCGTAGCTGGCGCCGACGATGCACACGCGCGCGGCATCGGCGATCTTCTCGGCCACGGCCCAGTGCACCGCGTCGCTGAGGTCGTCCTGCATCTCCAGGCCCCAGCGCTGCATGCCGGCGGCCTTGAAGGCGCGGCCGTAGCCGTCCGAGCCGCGGAAATTGACCTGCAGCACGGCCAGGCCGCGGTTGGCGAGGAACTCGGTCCAGTCGTCGAAATCGTCGTCGTCGCGGCTGCTGGGGCCGCCGTGCGGCAGCAGCACCAGGGGCAGCGCCGGGCCGGCGTCGCCGCTGCGGCGGCCGGCCGGCAGGGTCAGGTAGGCGCTCAGCGTCAGGCCGTCGCGGGCCTTGATCTGCACGCGCTGCTTGCCCACCAGCTGGCCGGGCGGCAGGTTGGCGTGGGTCTCGCCGAGCAGGCTCAGGGCGCCGGTGCCGCGGTCGCCCAGGAAATAGCGGCCGGGCTTGCCGTTGCCGCTGGCGTAGACCAGGTAGCGCTGCTCGTCGCGGCTCATGCCGAGCAGGCGGTTGTCGTGCTCGGGCAGAGCCTGGTCTATGCCCCGGGCCAGCGCGCGCCAGGCCGGGTCCCAGAGCTCGCTGCGCGCATCGCCGCCCTCGCCGCCGTCCCCCTCGCCGTCGACGCCGCCGCTGCGCAGGCCCACCACTTCGCCGGTGGCGGGCGAGTGCATCAGCGTGCCCTCGATGTCGAAGCGCGGGTGCGCCAGGCGCAGGCGGCGCGGCAGGCCGGCCTCGTCCAGCCGCACCGAGAAGACCGCGTCGCGGCCCTCGTGCTCGGCCCGCACGAAGAGCTCCTGCGGGTCGCGCCCGAAGCCCAGCGGCCAGACGGCGTCGCCCTGGGGAGTGAAGGTCCACAGCGTGCGCCAGTTCTTGCCGTCGGGGTCGTTGGCGCGGATCTGGACCTCACCGTCGTCGTCCTGGCGCACGCCGATGCGCACGCGGTGCTGCGCGTCGGTGATCCACTGGTAGATGTCGCGCTGCGCGCCTTGCACCGCCTGGCGCGCGCCGGTCTCGACGTTGAGTTTGTAGACCGAGGGCAGCGCCGAGCCGCCGGCTTCGGCGAGCTGCAGCAGCACGTGCTGGCCGTCGTCGGGCAGCCAGTCGACCACGCGGTCCTGCAACTGCTGGCTGCGCACGGTGCCCAGCATGCTGCGGCCATCGGGGGCGTTGCGCACCAGGTTGACCAGGCCGCTGCCGTCGGCCTTGACCGAAAACAGCCGGGTCTCCACCGTGCCGACGAAGTCGCGCCGCGCGGCGAAGCGCACGCTGACCAGCAGCCTGTCGTCGTTGACCCAGCGCACCCAGCGGAAGTGGAATTTCTGGTTGTCGGTCTGCAGCACCGAGTCGAATTTCTTGCCTGCCACCGCCTGCGTGATCAGCACGCTCTGGTCCTGCTGGTTGACGACGGCGGCGATGCGCTTGCCGTCGGGCGAGAGCGTGACCTGCGTGAGCAGCGGCAGCGCGGCAAAGGCCTCGACGGGCAGGCGCTGCGCGGCGGCCGGCGCGCTGCTGGCGGCTTCGCCGGGCGGCGCAGCGTTGGGCGGGGTCGGGGCGACGCTTTGCGCCTGGGCCAAGGGCAGCCAGGCTGAGGCGGCGATCAGGCCGGCAGCGCCCAGGCCGCGGGCGCGGCAGCGCCGGAGCGGATGGTTCATGGTGAGTGGATCCCTGCTATTTTTTCGGGGCGCGCCGGTGGAGCGGCGGGCAAGGGCGCGTTTATACCGCCGCGTGTGCGGCCGCTATCGCGCGCCTGCGATGCGGTCGCGAGTGCGAGCGATTCGCGATAAGACCGCTGGTGTAGGGAGAAGCCGTGAAGTCGTTTGGGAAACGGGGGCTGCGCACCGCACAATCCCCTATTCCCACACTGAAGGAGCGGCCATGCAAGGCGACGCCAAGGTGCTTGAGTTCCTCAACGCACAACTCAAAAACGAACTCACCGCGATCAACCAGTACTTCCTGCACTACCGCATGCTGAAGAACTGGGGCTTTGCCAAGCTTGCCAAGCACGAGTACGAAGAGTCCATCGAGGAGATGAAACACGCCGACAAGCTGATGGACCGCATCCTGATGCTCGAAGGCCTGCCCAACCTGCAAGACCTCGGCAAGCTCTTCATCGGCGAATCCGCCGTCGAGGTGCTGCACTGCGACCTCAAGATTGAGCGTGGCTCGCACCCGCTGCTGCTGGACGCCATCGCCCACTGCGAGAGCGTGCGCGACTACGTCTCGCGCGAGGTGCTGGAAGAGATCCTGAAAGACACCGAAGACCACATCGACCACCTCGAGACCGAGATCGAGCTGGTGGGCAAGATCGGCGAACAGAACTGGCTGCAGAGCCAGATGGGCGACGGCGCTTCCTGATCGCTGGGGCTTGGCAACGGGCCCAGGGAGCGCCGGGAGGCGCTTCCGAGAAAAAAGCCCCTTTTTGGGGTCGGTTCAATGATTGAGAAGCGTTCTCATTTCTAGTACCATGCGGCGCATCTGTCCTGATGCCTTACGGCCGCACCATGATCGTCTGCCTCTGCCACCGCGTTTCCGACCGAGACATCGTTCGCGCCGTGCGTGAAGGCACGCAATGCTTCGAGATGCTGCAGGACGAGACGGCCGTGGCCTCCGGCTGCGGCAACTGCCACGACTGTGCGCGCGACATCTTCGACAGCGCCTGCGCCGACCACCACTGCGGCGGCCGGGTCGGCGGCAACGTCACCGTCGCGATGCCGGTGGTGACCACCCGCTGAGCTGCATCTACGGCAGCGCCTGAGCCAGGCGCCTGCGCTCACACGGCTGCCAGCAGCCCCTTGGTCTCTATGAACGAGACCACCTCGGCCAGCCCGGCGCGCGTCTTCAGGTTGGTCATCACGAAGGGCTTCGCACCGCGCATGCGCCTGGTGTCCGCCTCCATCACGCCCAGGTCGGCGCCCACGTAGGGCGCGAGGTCGGTCTTGTTGATGACGAACAGGTCGCTCTTGGTGATGCCGGGGCCGCCCTTGCGCGGAATCTTCTCGCCGGCCGCCACGTCGATCACGTAGATCGTCAGGTCGCTCAGCTCGGGGCTGAAGGTGGCGGCCAGGTTGTCGCCGCCGGACTCGATGAAGACGATGTCGGCGTCGGGGTAGCGCTCCAGCATGCGGTCGACCGCCTCGAGGTTGATCGAGGCGTCTTCGCGGATGGCCGTGTGCGGGCAGCCGCCGGTCTCCACGCCCATGATGCGGTCGGGCTCCAGCGCGCCGGCCACCGTCAGCAGGCGCTGGTCTTCCTTGGTGTAGATGTCGTTGGTCACGACCAGCAGGTCCCAGCGCTCGCGCATGGTCTTGCAGAGCATCTCGACCAGCGTGGTCTTGCCGGAGCCGACCGGCCCGCCGACGCCCACGCGCAGGGCGGGCAGTTTCTTGGTGCGGCGGGCGGGCGTGGCGGTGGTCATGAGCGGTGGGCCGGCAGGTGGGAGTGGAGCGTGATGATGACACGCACGGACCATGCCGGCGCCGCCCGCGGCGGCTTGCCGCTCAGGCCGCGATCGCCACGTCCAGGCTGGCGGTGTAGCCGGCGCTGACGCTGCCGCTGATGGTGGCGATCTGCAGCGAGGTGCCGTCGCTGAAGACGTTGTCGCTGGCGAAGCTGATGCGGGCCAGGTTGCTGACACTGGCTTCATAGCCGCTGCTGGCGTAGACCTCGCTGCAGGTGGCGACCGGGAAGCTGAGCTGCGAGGTCTTGACCTTGTTGGCCGCGGTCGTGGCCAGCGCCAGGCTGGGATAGACCTCGAAATGCATGTGCGGCATGCGGCCCGAGTAGCAGCCGGGGAAGATGGTGGTGAAGGTGGCCTCGCCGTTGGCATCGGTCTCCTGCACGCCGCGCAGGTAGTTCTGGTCGGCGATGTCGGACGAGTACATCGAGTACTCGCCGTCGGCCGTGCAGTGCCAGAGGTAGATCGCGTAGCCGGCCAGCGTGGCGCAGCTGGCGCTCGTGTTCAGCAGCTTGAGCGTGATCGTCAGCGGCACGCCGGTGGCGGTGTCGCCGCTGCCTATGCTGGTGGTGATGTCGCTGCGCACGATGCCGGTCAGCAGCAGCGCGTTGGCGACGCCGGCGGAGGTGCTGTTGGAGCCGTCGCCCGGGTAGTGGCCGGCGGTTTCTTCGGGGATCACCGAGCAGGTCCCGCTCGAGGTGGTGGTCGTGGTCGTCGTGGTGGTGCCGGTGGTCGTGGTGCCGGTGGTGGTCGTCGCCGTGCTGCTGTCGTCGCCCCCGCCGCCGCAGCCCACCAGGCTGAAGGCGCTGGCCGGGGCCAGCGTGCCCAGCGCCAGCCAGCGCAGCGCGCTGCGGCGGTCGGGCTGGCGGCTCAGCAAGGTCTGCAGGTCGTGGGCCAGGCCCTGGTCGTGGTCGTGGTCGTCGTCGTGCTGCGTGTGCGTGGCTGGCATGGAGGTCCTCCCGGTGCGGTGTCGAGGCGGCTGTTCGGAGCTTGCGAGGCTTCGCGACACAACCGTGTTGGCGGCAGGGAGATGCTGTTGGGCCCAGGTTGCCGATTCGTTGCTGCGGCTTTGCGGGCCGGCAAACGGGCGGGCCCTGGCAGGTCAGGAGCGGAAAAGCCGGGAATACTGCGCTTCGTGCTGCGACGAGAGGATGGCCAGCATGGGCGTGAAGGCCTGCCGCTCGCCTTCGGCCAGGCCAAGCGCGGCCTCGACCACCGGCGGGATCGCATCGGCGAGTGCGCTCAGCATGCGCTGGCCGGCGCTTTGGCCCAGCGGCACGGCCTTGATGGCGGCCTGTACCATGTTCTCGGCCCAGCCGAAGGCGTGCGTGAGCAGCGCCTCGCGCAGCGGCGCGCCGGTGTGCACGGCGGCCAGCGCGAACGAGAGTGGCCAGGTGGGGGCGGGCGAGAGTGCGCCCAGCACCGCGACGCGCGGGTCGTCCGGGTGGCGCTGGCGCAGCCAGTCGTGCAGCGAGCGGCCCATCTGCTCGGCCTGCAGGCGCAGCTCGCTGGTCTCGCGCGTTTCGCGCACCCAGTCGTTCAGCGCCGCGATGCGCACCGCGTCGCCGGCCGACCAGGCCTCGAAGCCGCGCGCCACCACGGCCAGGTCGGCGCGGCCCAGCGCCAGCCTGAGCTGGTCGACCAGCCAGCGCGTGGCCTGCGCCTCGTTGCCCACGTGGCCGGCTTCGATGGCCGCCTCCAGCCCCTCGGAGTAGCTGAAGCCGCCGACCGGCAGCGCGGGCGACGCGAGCCACAGCAGGCGCAGCAGCGCGGCGGCGGGCAGCGCGAGCGGCGCGGGGGAAGGGGGGGCCGGCAGGTCGGTCATGCGGCGATTGTCTCAGCGGGCAGGCCCGCGCCTGCATGGCGACGGCCCGGCCGCTGGTTCACAATCGCCCATTGTTTTTTCCAGCCGGGTCCCGCCGCACTGCCAGCCGCCGGGCGCTCGCAGCACCATCACATGAGCCAGACCAAGCAGGTCATCTGCGTCAAGTGGGGCACCAAGTACGGCCCCGAGTACGTCAACCGCCTCTACGGCATGGTGTCGCGCAACATCACCGGGCCGTTCCGCTTCGTCTGCATCAGCGACCGGCCGGACGGGCTGCGGCCGGAGGTGGAGTACCTGCCGCTGCCGGAGCTGGGCGTGCCGCACCCGCAGCGCACCTTCGGCCAGTGGAAGAAGGTGGTGCTGTGGGGCCGCGAGGTGCCGGGGCTGACGGGCGTGGCGCTGTTCGTCGACCTCGACTCGGTCATCGTCGGCAACCTCGACGGCTACTTCAGCTTCGGCTCGCCGGACGACGTGATCGTCGCGCGCAACTGGGCCAAGCCCTTCAAGAAGCTGGGCCAGACCTCCGTCTTCCGCTTCCCGGTGGGCAAGAACCCGCACATCCTCGACAACTTCCGCGCCGACCCGCAGGGCGTGGCCGACCGCTTCCACTTCGAGCAGCACTACATCACCCACTCGGTGACCGGCGGCGTCAAGTTCTGGCCCGGGCCTTGGACACGCCACTTCCGGCTGCACTGCATGCGCATGTTCCCGCTGCGCTACTTCCTGCCGGCACGCATCCCGGCCGGCGCCAAGATCGTCACCTTCCCTGGCGGGCCGAATCCGGACGACGTGCAGCTCGGCCGCTGGACGCCGAATGCGCCGGCCCACCCGACGCGCTGGCAACACATCCTGGCGACCTTCAGCGACGATCGGGTGGAGAAGAAGCGCTGGCGGCACCTGACGCGCTATGTGCTACCGGTGCCGTGGATCAACGAGCTGTGGCGGGAATGAACGCACCGCGTCGGCGCAGCTGAGTCAGGGCTTGTGGGCGTGGCCGTGTGAGTGGCCGTGGTCATGTGAATGACCGTGGTCGTGATCCTGGTGTGCATGAGCTGCGTGATCGTGGCCGTGCTCATGCCCGTGCTCATGCGAATGGCCATGGTCGTGTTTCTCGGCCGCAGGGCCGTGCACGTGACCGCCCGCCGCGTAAGCGCCGCCTTCGGGTTCGAACGGGGTCTGGGTCTCGGTGACGATCAGGTGCATGCGCCGCAGCATCTCGGCCAGCAC
>DATHWJ010000516.1:0-16288 GCA_035460745.1 Ideonella sp.
CGGCACCGTGCCGGCAACCACGCCCGGCAGCGACCCGATCGTCTTGAGCCCCCCCATCCGCCTGCCCGCCGCAGCCCCGGTCCCCGAGCAGCGCCAGGCCCTGGCCGCCGCATTGGGCGAGCGGCTGCAGGTGCAGATCGCGCAGCGCAGCGAGCACGCGGTGATACGCATCGAGCCACCCAGCATGGGCAGCATAGAGATCGCCGTGCGCCATGAAGGCGGCAACCTGCAGGTGCACATGAACGCCAGCCACGGCGAGGTGCAGCGCCAGTTGCAGCAGATCGGCGACTCGCTGAAGCAGGAGCTGGCGCAGCGCCACAGTGGCGAGGTCTCGGTGCAGGTCGGCGGCGATGCCCGCGACGCCGACGGCCGCCAGCGCCAGCGCCACGCCGCCCCCGATGAAGACCGTGCCGCGCCCGGCCGCGCGCTGGCCGACGCGCAGACCGGCGGCGACACCGCCGCCTCCCGATTCACCCTCTCCTCCGAGCCGAGCTGATCTCCCATGAAGAAGATCCCCTTGTTGATCGCGACCGTTGTCGGTGCGGTGCTGTTGCTGGGCGCCGGTGGCGCCGGCGCCTGGTGGTACATGAGGCCCCAGACGGGCGCCGCGCACCAGGAGGCGCCGCCCGAACCCGACAAGACGGTCTACAAGTACGTCAGCCTGGACAAGGTGATCGTGATGCTGCGCGGTGCCGAGGGCAAGCCGCTGTCCAACTACCTCGCGGTCGACCTGGTGCTGAAGACCTCGGCCGAGCAGGAGAAGGCCACCAAGGAGCACCTGCCGCTGCTGCGCAGCGTGACGGTGAAGGCCTTGTCCAGCTACACGCTGGCCAGCGCCGGGCAGATGTCGATCGACCAGTTCACCGCCGACATCAATCGTGCCTTCAAGGAGAGCTACGCCCACGACCGCCGTGAGCAGCCCTTCGCCGAAGCCATGATCGGCAAGCTGATCATCGAGTGAGCGCAGCCTGACCATGCTGGCTTACGCCGAACACTCCTCCACGGCCTCGATGGCGCTGGGCGCCGTCGACGAGCGCCGCCAACTGCTTGCCTACACGCCGCTGGTCAAGCGCATCGTGCGCCAGCTCAACGCCCAGGCCAGCGCGATGATGGAGCGCGAGGACATGGAGCAGATCGGCCTGATGGGCCTGCTCGAAGCCTTGCGCCGCTACGGCCCGCCGGACGAGAAGTTCGGCGCCTTTGCCGCGCTGCGCGTGCGCGGCGCCATCCTCGACGAGCTGCGCCGGCAGGACTGGCGCCCTCGCACCGTGCGGCAGGAGAGCCACCGGCTGCGCGACGCGGCGCGCGAATTCACCCGCCGCATCGGCCGCGAGCCGACCGAGGCCGAGCTGACCAAGGCCCTGGGCGTCACGGCGCGCGAGTACCAGGACTACCAGCTGGCGCAGAACGCCGAAGAGCTCGCCAGCTTCGACGAGCTGGTGCAGGAGCTCGCCACCCTGCCCTGCGACCAGCGCACGCCTGAAGAGCAGGTGCTGCTGCGCCGCAGCCTGGAGCAGGCGCTGCGCGCCCTCGACGAGCGCGAACAGCGCGTGATCCAGCTCTATTACGAGCACGAGCTGAGCCTGAAGGAAATCGCCGCAGTGCTGGACCTCACCGAGGCCCGCGTCTGCCAGATCAACAAAGCTGCGCTGCGGAAGATGAAGACCTTCCTGCAGCCGGCCTGAGCCCCACACCGACCCGCGGACCCGCCATGCAATCCATCTTCGGCATCGTCATCATCCTCGTCTGCGTGTTCGGCGGCTTCATGCTGCACGGCGGCCGCTTCTCCGTCATCTGGGAGCCGGTGGAGCTGCTGATCATTGTCGGCGCGGGGGTCGGCGCGATCGTGCTGGGCAACCCCAAGCACGTGCTGGCCGAGATGATGCTGCAGCTGCGCAAGGCGCTGCTGCGCAAGAAGCCGGGCGGCGACTTCCAGCGCCAGCTGCTGCTGCTGATGTACGAGCTGCTGCAGACGGCCGCCGGCGGCCTGAAAGCACTCGACGCCCACGTCGAGGCGCCGCATGAGAGCGAGCTTTTCAAGCGTTATCCACTGATACTCGAAGAGCCCAAGCTGCTCCACTTCATCGTCGACAACTTTCGCCTGATGGCCATGGGCAAGATCAACGCGCACGAGCTGGAAGGTGTGCTGGAGCAGGAGATCGAAGCGATCCACGAGGAGATGTCGCAGCCGGCCAAGTCGCTCGCCAAGATCGGCGAGGCCATGCCGGGCTTCGGCATCCTGGCCGCCGTGCTCGGCATCGTGATGGCGATGAACGTGGTGGCCGACGGCGCCACCACCGGCGAGATCGCCACCCGCGTCGCCTCGGCGATGGTCGGCACCTTCATCGGCATCTTCATGTGCTACGGCGTGCTGGACCCGATCAGCAACATGATGAAGCAGCTGGTCAGCGAGGAGCTGCAGGCGCTGGAGTCGGTCAAGGTGGTGCTGGTCACCCATGTCTCGGGCAAGCCGCCGCTGCTGGCGATCGACGCCGGCCGCCGCCTGGTGCAGCTCAACATCAAGCCCAGCTTCGCGCTGCTCGAGGGTTGGATAGACAAGATGCAGAACGCCGGCGACCCGGAGGCGACGCCGGCCCGCCGCGCAGGAGACAAGCGTGTCCAAGCCTGACGCCCACGGCGCCACGGTCGTCAAGCGGGTCTCCGGCAAGGCCCATGACGACGCGCATGGCGGCGCCTGGAAGGTCGCGTTCGCCGACTTCTGCCTGGCCCTGCTGTGCCTGTTCCTGGTGCTGTGGCTGATGGCCGCGCGCGACCAGGAAAAGACCGCCGAGGCCTTGCGCACCGCCACCGGCAGCCCCTTCGACGAAGGCGGCCGCGGCCGGGTGCCCACGCTCGAGGGCAGCAGCGCCGGCAGCCTGATCTCGCGCGAGCCGGTGCCCAGCCGGGGCGACGATCCCTCCAGCCGCGGCGGCCAGCTGAACGGCCGCGACGTCGGCGAAGGTGGCGGCCCGACCCCCCGCCTGGCCAAGACCCGCTACGAGTCGGAAGCCGACCTGAAGGAGCTCGCGCAGACGCTGGAGCGCATCAGCGCCGAGTCCGGCCTGGCGCGCAATGTCGAGGCGGCCATCACGCCCTACGGCCTGCGCGTGATGCTGCACGACACCGACAAGGAAGGCATGTTCAAGCGCGGCAACGCGATCCCGACCGAGCGCTTCCGCGCCCTGCTGCATCGCCTGGGCCCGCTGTTTGCACAGATCGAAAACCAGCTGCTGGTGGTCGGCCACACCGACGCCATGCAGTACGCCGACCGCAGCCCGCTGGCCTTCTCCAACTGGGCGCTCTCGAACGAGCGGGCGATGTCGGCGCGGGCCCAGTTGCTGGTCGGCGGCATGCCGGTCAAGAGCGTGCTGCAGGTGGTGGGCATGGCCGACCGCGCGCCGCTGGACACGCAGAACCCGCGCGCCGACGTGAACCGCCGCATCGAGTTGATGGTGTTGACGCCTGCGCAGTCGCGCAACCTGAGCGCGATGTTCGGCATCCCCGGTGCGACCCAGCCGCTGACCGACGACAGCAGCAGCGCCGCCCGTGCCGGCGACGCCACCGTGGCCGCCCTGCGCGACCAGTTGCTGAGCAAAAAAGACGAAGCACCGCGTGTGCGCTGACAACCCACACACCGAGCGCAGAGATGAGAACCCGATCCAGAGGTGACCGAATGAAGATTGGCAATACCCGCAGCCCGGGCATCGGCATCGGCCCCGGCACGGCCGCAGCGGCAGCCACCGTCGAGACCGAGATGATCACCGCCAGCACAGGCACGGGCGGCGCGGCGCGCGGTACCGGCGAGCTGCAATCGGCCGTGCTGCAGCCGGCGCTGGCCGCGCTGCGCGAGATGCCCGAGATCGACCATGCCAAGGTGGCCGAGCTGCGCGACGCACTGGCCAAGGGCGAGCTGCCGTTCGACGCCGGCAAGCTGGCCGGGCTGATCGAGCGCTTTCACGGGGGCCGGTCATGAGCTTGTCGCACGCGCCGATGACGGCACCCTCGACCACCCGGGCGATGGCGATGGCCCGCCTGATGGACGGCGTGCGCGCCGACCTCGCCAGCTACGAAGAGCTGCAGCGGCTGCTCGAGGCGCAGTTCGACGCCGCGCTGCAGCATCGCTCGGTGCAACTGGCCGAGCTGGCCGACCGCATCACCGCGCTGGTCGATGCGCTGGACCACCAGCGCCGCGAGCGCATGGCACTGGTGGCCCGCGTGCTGGGCGCCGACGAGCCGCCGACCATGGCCGGCGTGCTGGCGCTGCTGAACCCCGCGGCCCGCCAGACCCTGGCCGGCTGGTGGCGCACGCTGGAGGCGCGGGTGCGCGAGAGCAAGGCGCTGAACGCCCGCAACGCCCGCCTGATGGCCGACCAGCGCGACATCATGCAGCGCGTGATGGGCCGGGGCCTGGAGCACGAGATGGGCACCTATGGACCGGCCTGACCTCCGTGCCAACAGCGCCCGCCTGCAAGCCTTCGGCCTGCAGAGCCTGGCCATGCCTGCCGAGCCGGCGCGCGTGGCCGCACCCGTGGCTATCGCACCGGCCGCAGGTGCGGCCCGCAGCTTCGGCGGCCTGTACGGCGAGCTGCACCAGGAGATCACGCGCTACATCGCCAGCGGCGCCGAGGCCGACGGCGGCTGGGACACCCCCAGCGCGGGCAACAGCCTGAGCGCCGAGGCGCAGGCTCGGCTGGCCCAGTTGCAGGGCGCACCGGCCGCCGAGGCCGACGCGGGCACGACCAGCGAAGCCCAGCAGGCCTTCCTCAGCAGCATCGCGCCGTGGGCGGCCGAGGCCGGCGAGCGGCTGGGTGTCTCGCCCGACATCATCGCGGCCCATGCGGCGCTCGAGTCCGGCTGGGGCCAGCGCCCGCTGCGCAACGCCGAGGGCACCAGCACCCACAACCTGTTCGGCATCAAGGCCCAGGGCGGCTGGCAGGGCAGCTCGGCCGAGGCGCTGACCACCGAATACGAAGACGGCAGCGCCGTGAAGAAGAGCGAGCGCTTCCGCAGCTACGACGACCCGGCCGGCGCCTTCCGCGATTTCAGCCGCCTGCTGCTGGACAGCCCGCGCTACCACGGCGCGCTGAACACCGGCAGCGATGCCCGCGCCTATGCCCAGGCCCTGGCGCGCGGCGGCTACGCCACCGACCCGGCCTATGCCGACAAGCTGACCCGCGTCGCCGCGCGGGTCCAGGGCGCCCAGCGCGCCGGGGGGGACTAGGGCATGTCCGCCGGCTCCACCAGCGCATCGCCCGCCACCCGGGCCCGTATCACCTTGCCGGTGTTGACGTTGCGCACCCGCACGATCTCGCCGCGCCGGCCGGCGTCCAGCGCCTCGCCGCTGGCACTGACCTCGACCGGCCCGGTGCGCGCGACGATGCGCACCAGCGCACCGCGCTTGACCAGCAGCGGCTCGATCAGCAGCCCCTTCTGCACCACCTGGCCTGCCTTCAGCGCACGCCGGCCGGACAGGCCCTCCACTGCGTCGATGTCGGACAGCGCGTCGCGCACCGCCGACACGTCGCGCCGCTCCAGCGCCAGGTCGGCGGCGGCCAAGGGCTGGTTGGCCGGCAGCGCGCGGCTTGCCACCACGACCTCGGCCGTCAGCTCGGCCCGCACGATGAACTCCCGCGGCGCGGCGGTCTCGCCCGGGCAACTGGCGGCAAAGCGCATGCGGCTCGCGAAGCGGGTGTCGCCCGGCTGCACCCGCCAGGCTTGCCGGCAGGCCGCCGGCGGTGCCGATGGAAGGACCGGCAGCGCCGTGGCGCTGGCCTCGGGCGCCTGCAGCCCCTCGCGCTCGGCCTGGGCCAGCAGGAACTCGCGCGCGGCCTCGGCCACCTGCACCTCCACCGCCAGCGCGGGCGCTGCCGGCGCGGCCACGGCCAGCCACGGCGAACACGCACAAAGCAGCCCGGCCGCAGCGCGCCGCGACGCTCTCTGAAGTCTTGAGCAATCAACGGGAAGAAGGGAAAGCATGAGCATCGATTTCAACCAGGCGCTGGGCGCCCAAACCGACGCACTGAGGCTGCGCGCCGAAAGAACCAAGATCCTGGCGTCCAACATCGCCAACGAAAGCACGCCGGGCTACCAGGCGCGCGACATCGATTTTGCCGCCTCCTTGCGCGAAGCCACCCAGGACGGCGACGGCAGCCTCTCGCTGAGCACCGACAGCGATGCGCTGCAGTACCGCGTGCCCTTCCACCCCTCGCAGGACGGCAACACCGTCGAGCTCGGCATCGAGCAGGCCAGCTTCTCGCAGAACGCCTCCGATTTCCAGACCAGCCTGACCTTTCTCAACATGAAGCTCAAGGGCCTCGCCAAAGCCATAGAAGGACAATGACCATGGCATTCCGCAATATCGCAGACATCGCAGGCTCGGCCATGTCGGCCCAGACCGTGCGATTGAACACCATCGCCAGCAACCTGGCGAACGCACAGTCGGCCGCCGGCAGCGAGACCGAGACCTACCACGCCCGCAAGCCGGTCTTCGCCGCGCTGGCGCAGCGCGCCGGCCTGGGCGAGAGCCAGCTCGCCGGCACTCGCGTGCAGGTGATGGACGTGGTCGAGAGCACCGAGCCGCTGCGAAAGGCCTACGAGCCCGACCACCCGCTGGCCAACGACGAGGGCATGGTGTTCTACCCGAACGTCAACCCGGTGGCCGAGATGACGGACATGATGGCCGCCTCGCGCGCCTTCGAGACCAACGTCGAGGTGCTGGGCCGCGTCAAGTCCATGCAGCAATCCCTGCTGCGCCTGGGCGAGGGCTGACACCATGAGCTCACTCCTGAACGGCACGTCCGCTACCGGCAGCAACAGCAGCAGCGGCAATATCAGCGACGCCATCAACGCCAACGGCAGCACCTCCGACCTCTTCACCACACTGCTGGTGGCGCAGATCCGCAACCAGAATCCGCTGGAGCCGAAAGACCCCTCCGAGTTCGTCAACCAGCTCACCGAGCTGAGCCAGACCGAGGCGATGCAGAACCTGGTCAGCCAGGGCACCGCCAACGCCTCGATGCTGGACAGCATGCAGGTGCTGTCGCTGGGCGCGCAGGTCGGCTCGCAGGTCACGGTCACTACCGACACGGTGACGCTGGCCGACGCCACCGCCAAGGGCAGCTTCACGCTCACCAGCGGCAGCGGCGAGACGGCGCTGGTGCTGACCGGCGCCGATGGCGTCGAGCACCGCATCGAGCTCGGCACGCAGCCGCCCGGCACGATCAGCTTCGACATCGACCCGGCGGCGCGCGGCCTGGCGGCCGGCCCGTACAGCATCGCCGTCGATACCGATACCGAAGAGACCCCGTCGGTGCAGGTCGCCGGCACGCTGAGCAGCGTGCGCCTGTCGGCCACTGCCGGCGTGGTGCTCGACGTGGCCGGCGTCGGCGCGGTCAGCCCTGGCGCGGTCACCGGCTTCTACGGCCACTGAAACCCCTTCCCTTTCTGCATTTGCCCAACGAGGACACCCCATGAGCTTTTCCATCGCCCTGTCCGGCATCAACGCGATCAACTCCGAACTCGATGCCATCAGCAACAACATCGCCAACTCGGGCACCTACGGCTTCAAGTCCAGCCGCGCCAACTTCGCTTCGGTCTACGCCGGCAGCCAGGCGGTGGGCACCGAAGTGAGCTCGCTGCAGCAGAGCGTCGATGTCGGCGGCGACGTGATGACCACCGGCCGCGACCTCGACGCCTCGATCGCGGGCCGCGGCTTCTTCGCGATGCGCGACGGCTTCGGCGCGCTGAGCTACACCCGCGTCGGCGTCTTCACGACCGACAAGGACGGCTACGTGGTCGACACGGCCGGGCGCAAGCTGCAGGGCTACGGCGTCGAGGTCGATGCGGCCGGCCGCCCCATTCCCGGCGCGGCCATGGGCGCGCTCGGCGACCTGCAGGTCAGCAACGGCCAGATCGCCGCGCAGGCCAGCAACGTGCTGACCTACGCCGGCAACATGTCGTCGGAATGGAACGAGCCGGGCGTGGCCACCTTCGACCGCGAGAACCCGCTGAGCTACAACAGCTCGGTCGTCTCCAGCGTCTACGACTCGCTGGGCAGCAAGCACAGCGTCACCCAGTACTTCGTCAAGACCGACACCAACGAGGTCACGATCCACTACACGGTCGATGGCGCCGACGTGCCGACGACCCATGTGATGGGCTTCGCCGGCGGTGGCCAGCTGGCCACGCTGGATGGCAACGCCGCGGCCGGCAACCCGGCCGTCTTCGCCAACCTGGCGTTGAACCTGGGCACGCCGACCGGCGCCAACCCGCTGGTCCTCAACATCAACTACAACAACAGCACCCAGTACGCTGGCGAAGCGACGACCCGCGCCAACACCGCCGACGGCTACGCCTCGGGCACGCTGGCCAGCGTGGCCCTGGACAAGGACGGCTCGGTGATCGCCACCTACAGCAACGGCAAGACCCAGAAGGCCGGCACCGTCGCGGTGGCCACCTTTGCCGACGAGATGTCGCTGAACGGCCAGGGCGACCGCTGGACGGCCTCCAGCGCTTCGGGCACGGCGCTCTATTCCGCGCCCGGCAGCGGCATGGCCGGCACGCTCAGCGTCGGCTCGATCGAGCAGTCCAACGTCGACATGACGTCCCAGCTCGTGAGCCTGATGTCCTCGCAGCGCAACTACCAGGCCAACAGCAAGGTGATCTCGACCCAGAACGAGATGCTGCAGTCGCTGTTCCAGGCCCTTTGATCCGCTTGAACGCCACCCGGGACTGACACGCGATGGACGCCTTGATCTACACCCTGATGAGCGGCGCCGAGCGCTCGATGCGCGCCCAGCAGGTGCACGCCAACAACCTGGCCAACCTGGAGACCGCCGGTTTCCGGGCCGACATGGAGATGTCGGTCAGCCAGGCCGTGGAGGGCTTCGGCTACGACGCCCGCCACGTCACCAAGCTGCAGACCAACGGCATCTCGTCGCGCGAAGGCGCGGTGCGCCAGACCGGCCGCGAGCTCGACCTCGCGGTCCAGGGCGCCGGCTACCTCGCCGTGCAGCAGGGCGCTGGCGGCGCCGAGGCCTACACGCGCGCCGGCAACCTGCAGATCGACGCCGAGGGCGCGCTCAGCGTCAACGGCCGCCCCGTGCTGGGCGACGGCGGCCCCATCGTGCTGCCGCCGTACAGCCGCATGGACATCGCCACCGACGGCACGATCTCCATCCAGGCGCCCGGCCAGGAGGCGATGCAGCCGGTCGACAAGCTCAAGCTCGTCAAGGCCGACGCCGCGCAGCTCACCAAGAACGTCGCCGGCCTGCTGGTGACGCGCAGCGGCGACCCGCTGGCCGCCGACGAGACCGTGAAGGTGCAAGGCGGCCACCTCGAGGGCAGCAACGTCTCGGCGGTCGAGGAGATGGTCGCCACCATGGGCCTGAACCGCGACTTCGAAGTGCAGATGAAGCTCTACAAGGCCGCCGACAGCATGGCCGAAGCGGGCAACCGCCTGATACGCGACTGAGCCTCACCGCTCACGCCGCGCCCACCCCACCCACCCCCTTCAGGAGCCCCCGATGAACCCAGCCATGTGGATCAGCAAGACCGGCGTGCAAGCGCAGGACACCAAGCTGCAAGCCATCGCCAACAACCTGGCGAACGTCAACACCACCGGTTTCAAGCGCGACCGCGTCGTCTTCCAGGACTTGTTCTACCAGGTCGACCAGCAGCCCGGTGCGCGCCGCGACGACAACACCAGCTCGCCCTCCGGCACGCAGCTGGGCAACGGCACCAAGGTGATGGGCACGCAGAAGGTCTTCACCACCGGCAACCTGCAGACCACCGGCCAGCAGATGGACCTGGCCATCGTCGGCAACGGCTTTTTGCAGGTGGCGATGCCCAACGGCGACACCGGCTACACCCGTGCCGGCCAGTTGCAGACCGACTCCGACGGCCGGCTGGTGACCGCCCAGGGCCTGCCGCTGGTGCCCGAGATCACCGTGCCGGCCAACGCCACCGCGATCACGATAGGCGAGAACGGCGTGATCTCGGCCACCGTGTCCGGCAGCACCACGCCCACCGAAGTCGGCCAGTTGACCATCGCCGGCTTCCTGAACCCGGCCGGCCTGCTGGCCAAGGGCGACAACCTCTACGTCGAGACCGCCGCCTCGGGCACGCCCACGGTGGGCAACCCGGGCACCGATGCGCTGGGCAAGCTCAAGCAAGGTGCGCTGGAAGGCTCCAACGTGCAGGTCGTCGAAGAGATGGTCGAGATGATCGCCGCGCAGCGCACCTACGAGATGAACACCAAGGTCTTGTCGGCGGCCGACAACATGCTGCAATACCTGGCCCAGGCGGCACGATGAAACCGTTCGCCTCGTTGGTACTGCTCGCCGCCGCGCTGCTGTCCGGCTGCGCCCACATCGCGCCGCCGCAGGCGCCGCAACTGCCTGCCGAGGCGCCGCTGCCGCTGGTGCAGCCGGTCGCGCGCAAGGGCGTGGGCGGCGGCGTCTTCGCGCCGGCGGCGCCGTGGACGCTGCACAGCGACAGCCGCGCCTTCCGCCCCGGCGACGTGCTGACCGTGATGCTCAACGAGACCACGCAGGCCAGCAAGTCGGCCGACACCCAGTTCGGCAAGGAGAGCAACGTGGCGATCTCGCCGACGATGCTGGCCGGCAAGACCATCAAGACCGACATCGGCATCGGCGGCTCGCGCGACTTCACCGGCACGGCCTCGAGCACGCAGCAGAACGCGCTGCAGGGCGCCATCACGGTGATCGTGCACGAGGTGCTGCCCAACGGCCTGCTGCGCGTGGCGGGCGAGAAGAGCCTGTACCTGAACCAGGGCGAGGAGTTCCTGCGCCTGGCCGGCTACGTGCGCGCCGACGACATCGACACCGACAACAGGGTCTCTTCTCAGCGGATTGCCAACGCCAGGATCGCCTACTCTGGCCAGGGCTCGCTCGCCGATGCCAACAACGCCGGCTGGCTGACGCGCTTCTTCACCAGCCCGTGGATGCCTCTTTGAGCCAACCCGCTCGCGCCACCACCATGACCACCCCTGCCCTGCTCGCCGCCCTGCTGATCGCCGCCCTGCTGATGCCGACTGCCCAGGCCGCCCCGGCGGCGCGCGCGACGCCCGCCGCGCTGCCGGAAGCCCCGCCGCCCAAGCTGACGCCGCTGCGCAGCCTGGTGCATGTCGAAGGCGTGCGGGAGAACCAGCTGATCGGCTACGGCCTGGTGGTCGGCCTCAACGGCTCGGGCGACAGCACGCAGGTCAAGGCCACCACGCAGTCCATCGGCAACCTGCTGAAGCAGTTCGGCGTCAAGCTACCCGAGCGGGTCGACAGCAAGTCCAAGAACGTCGCCACGGTGATGCTGAGCGCGGTCTTCCCGCCCGGCTACCGCAAGGGCCAGACCATAGACATCACCGTCTCCTCGCTCGGCGACGCCAAGAGCCTGCGCGGCGGCACGCTGCTGCTGGCGCCGCTGCGCGCGGCCGACGGCGAGGTCTATGCGCTGGGCCAGGGCAACCTGGTCGTCGGCGGGCTCAGCGCCACCGGCGGCAGCGGCTCCAGCGTGACCATCAACACCCCCACCACCGGCCGCATCCCGAACGGCGCCAGCATAGAGCGTGAGATCGAGACCGACTTCGACACCACGCCCACCGTGCGGCTGAGCCTGAAGCGGCCGCACTTCCAGACCGCGACCAACATCGTCGAGACCATCAACAAGCGCTTCGGCGAGGTCGCCACCACGCGCGACGCGACCAGCGTGGAGGTGCTCGCACCCGCCAACCCGACCCAGCGGGTGGCCTTCGTCGCGATGCTGGAGAAGCTCTCCATCGACGTCGGCAAGGAGCTGCCCAAGGTGATCTTCAACTCGCGCACCGGCACCGTGGTGATCGCCGACGGCGTGGTGGTGAAGCCGGCCGCCGTCTCGCATGGCTCGCTCAAGGTGGTGATCTCCGAGACGCCGCAGGTCAGCCAGCCCAATGCCTTCGGCCGCGGCGAGACCACCGTGGTGCCCAAGTCCAGCGTCAACGTCGACCAGGGCTCGGGTCGCATGTTCCAGTGGCCGCCGGGCGCCAGCCTGCAGGCCATCGTCGACGCCGTCAACAGCATAGGCGCGACGCCGGACGACATCATGTCCATCCTGCAGGCGCTGGACCAGGCCGGCGCCATCGAGGGCGAGCTGATCGTCATCTGAGGCCGCACCGCATGAACCCCCTGCTCCCCAGCGCCGCCGCGCTCCCGGCCGCGCCTTCGGCCGAGACCGGCGAGACCCCCGTCGCCCCCGCCGCGATCGACCCCGCCTTCCGTGCCAAGGCCGAGGAGGCAGCGCAGAAGTTCGAGGGCTTCCTGATCGGCGAGATGCTGCGCCAGATGCGCCGCAGCACGCGCGAGCTGGCCAGCGACGACAGCCCCTTCAAGGACCGCGTCAACGAAGACATGCTGGACCTCGCCGACACCCTGGTGGCCGACGCGATGGCCGGCCAGCGCGCCTTCGGCATCGCCGACGCCATCCTGCGCCAGGTGCTGCCGGAGGCCGCCAGCGGCGCCAAGCCGGCCACCGAGCCCGAGCGATTTAAGTCGCGGCCCTCGCCGGTCGCCCTGGATCAACAACCGACGCCTACCCCCACTTCACGATGAGCACCCTCTACAACGCCTTGTCAGGCGCGCTCGCCGCGCAGACAGCGCTGAACACCACGAGCCAGAACATCGCCAACGTGATGACCGAGGGCTACACCCGCCAGGGCACGCTGATGGCCGCGGTGGCGCCCTCGCGCGGCGGCGTCAACGCGGGCGGCGGCGTCACGGTGCCCTCGCTGATACGCTTTTCCGACAACTACAAGAGCCTGCAGATGTGGCAGGCCGCCTCCGAGCTCGGCCAGCGCAACACCAGCCAGCCCTACCTGACGCAGCTCGAGCAGGTGATGGGCAGCGACACCGCCAGCATCAACACCGGTCTCGACGCCTTCTTCAGCGCACTCAACGCCGCCAGCGTCGAGCCCACCTCCAGCCCGCTGCGCCAGCAGGTGATCACCGCCGCCGACGCGCTGGCCCAGCGCGTCAACAGCCTGCAGCAGGTGCTCACCAACCAGCGCAGCGCCGTCTACCAGCAGCGCAGCGCCACGGTCACCCAGGTCAACACGCTCTCGGCCAACATCGCCGAGCTGAACAAGAAGATCACCGCGGCGCACGCCACCGGTGTCAACAACTCCAGCCTGATCGACCAGCGCGACCGCCAGATCGACGAGCTCGCCGGCCTGATCGGCGTGCAGGTGGTGGACCAGCCGGACGGCTCGCGCAGCATCTCGCTGCGCGGCGGCCAGCCGCTGGTGGTGGGCTCCGACGCCTCGACGCTGAGCGTGCAGACCCTGTCCGACGGCACCCAGGCGCTGCGGCTGAACTTCGCCCACGAGTCGTTCTCCATCACCTCCAGCAACCTGGGCGGCGAGCTCGGCGGGCTGAACGACTTCGAGCGCGACACCATCGTGCCGATGATGCAGTCGGTGGTCGAGATCGCCGGCGAGGTGGCGCGCCTGGTCAACGACCAGCTCGCGGCCGGCTACGCGATGGACGGCAGCTCCGGGGCTGCGCTGCCGCTGTTCGAGTTCGACCCCACCAGCGCCAGCGGGCTGCTGAAGGTGCGCAGCGGCACCGTCCCGCAGGACCTGGCCTTCTCCAGCAGCGCCACCGAGCCCGGCAACAGCGACAACCTGCTGGCCTTGATCGAAATCCCCAAGCAGACCGTCACCATCGGCGCGCTCGGCAACGTGCTGCTCGGCGATGCCTACACCCAGCTCGTCAGCAAGCTGGCGATGCAAAGCCAGCAGAACCAGGCCTCGCTGACCACGGCCGAGACGGTGCGCACCCAGGCCGAAGAGAGCTGGAAGTCCACCAGCGGCGTCAACCAGGACGAAGAAGCGATCAACCTGATGCAGTACCAGCAGATGTACCAGGCCAACATGAAGGTCATCGCGGTGGCCAACGAGTTGTTCGACAGCACGCTCGCGATGATCTGAAGGAACCCCCATGCGCATTGCCAGCACCCAGTACCACGCGAGCATGAACGCCGCGCTGCAATCGGCCTCGGCGCGCGTCGAGCACGTGATGCAGCAGATGGCCTCGGGCCAGCGCGTGCTGCTGCCCTCGGACGACCCGATCAGCCACACCCGCCAATCGCGCCTGGCGCGCGAAGAGGCCGCGCTGAACCAGTACCGCGGCAACATCAGCGCGCTCAGCGCGCGGCTGCAGCAGAACGAAGCCCTGCTCGACGGCATGAGCAGCGACATCTTGCAGGCCCGCGACCTGCTGGTCTGGGCCTCCGACGGCGGCAACACCTCGGAAGACGTGGGCGCGATGTCCAGCTCGCTGGCCTCGCTGCGCGACAGCCTCTACTACAGCGCCAACAGCCGCGACCAGGAGGGCCGCAGCCTCTTCTCCGGCACGGCCACCGGCAGCGCCACGCTGGCTCTGGACCCCAATGCCGCGCCCGGCAGCCGCTACAGCTTCACCGGCAACACCGAGTTGCAGAAGGTGGTGGTCGGCAACGGCGTGACCCAGACCGCCAACGTCACGCTGCCCGAGATGGCCGAGCTGCTGAACCGGCTGGACAGCACCATCGCGGCGCTCGGCACGCCGGGCGTCAACGTCAACGACCCGACCGTGCGGGCCGGGCTGACCGCCTCGCTGGAGTCGCTGGACGACACGCTCGACGCCGTCAGCGCCAAGATCGCCGGCCTGGGCGGCGCGCAGAACACCTTGCAGACGCTGGACGACAACCACGCCAACGTCAGCCTCTCGAACCAGCAGGCCGCGCTGACGCTGGGCCAGCTCGACTACGGCGAAGCCGCCGTGCGGCTGACCAGCCTCACCACCGCGCTGGAAGCGACCCAGAAGGCCTACGGGCGCGTCAGCGGCCTGTCGCTGTTCAACGCGCTCTGAGCCGCCGCAGCCGCCCGCCGCATGCAACTCGCTCCCCTCGGCACCCGCAACGCCGCAGCCAGCGTCGCCTCCGGCGACACGGTCACAGGCACGCCCGCGCCGGCCAGCGCCGCGCCGCGCAGGCCCGGCCCGCTGCGCGGCGGCCTGCGCGACCAGGGCGGCCAGCTCAACCAGCAGGTCGCCAGCGCCCAGCAGGCGATGAACTATCTCGACCAGCTGGCCGACCAGCTGCAAGGCCTCAAGCTGCGGCTGAGCAGCCAGTTGGCCCAGTTGGCCCGCCGGCAGGACGAAGCCGCCACGGCCGCCGACGGCGCCGCCCAGCCGGGCTCGCTGCAAGACCAGATGCGCCAGCTCGAAGCACACTGGCGTGCGCGCTCCACCCAGGCCGGCGGCCAGCTCGACAGCCAGCTCGGCTACAGCGACAGTGCGCCCGCGCAGCAGCGCTTCAAGGTGCGCGGGCTGAACCTGGGCGCCCTGCAGCGCAGCGAGCGCGAGAACCTCAGCGTGGCGGTGGCCGGCGGCGACGGCAAGCCCAAGACGGTCTCGGTCGCGGTCGAGCCCCGGCTCTCGCGCCAGGCACTGGTGCGGCGCTTCGACCAGGCGCTGGCGCCGGCCGGCATACGCGCCGGCACCGATGCCGGCGGCGAGCTGCTGTTCAGCGTGCCGGAGCCGCTCTGGCCCGGCGTGCAGGACACGCTGGCCATCAAGGGCAGCGGCGTGATCTTCCCGACCGGCCAGCTGCACCGCGTGAAGGCCGAGGCCGAGCCGCCCGCGCTGGGCCCCGAGCTGTGGCGCGCCGACAGCACCAGCGGCCTGCGCAACTCGCTGCAGCAGGTGATGGTCGCGCTCGACCGGGTGCGCGCTGCGCAGGACCAGGTCAGCCGCGCGCTGACCCGCGCCGTGCAGGAGCTCACCCACACCAACGGCCCCGAAAACGCCGCCTGGGCCGAGGCCTTCTCGGAGCAGTTCGCCAACCTGGGCGAACAGGCCGGCTACCAGTCGATCTCGGCGGTGGCACCCGCCCTGATGGGCATCAGCCGCGACCGCGTGCTGGCGATGTTGTCCGAGGCCTGAGCACCTGAGACGGCCCGGGCCGGCTCGCGCCGCGTGCCAGGCTCGTGCTACGCCGAGCGCCGGACCACGAGCACGTGAGGCAGCGTCACCGACGGCGGCATTTCGCCTGCGATGCGCCGCAGCAGCAGCCGCATCGCGTGCTCGCCGAGCTCGCGCCGCGGCTGGGCGATGGTCGTCAGTGACGGCTCGAAGATGCTCGCCAGCGGCACGTCGTCGAAGCCGACCACCGCCAGGTCGCCGGGCACCTGCCGCCCCGACGCGAGTGTCGCCTTGATCGCGCCCACCGCCAGTGTGTCGGCCACCGCGAAGACCGCGGT
>DATHWJ010000517.1:0-18792 GCA_035460745.1 Ideonella sp.
CGCCTTGCGAGCTGCGCTGCGGCGCGGCACCGCTGCTGGGGCGGTGGTCGGCCGGGCGGACGCCGCGCGAGTCGTGCGGGCGGCCGTGGCCTTGCGGCGCACGCGAGCCGCCACCACCACCACCGCCATTGCTGCTGCCGCGACGGCTGCCGCCGCCACCGGTGCCTGCGCCTATGGTCATGCGCCGGCCCAGCACGATGGGCTCGGGCCGCTCGGAGGGATCCGGCTCGAAGCCCGGCACCAGCTCGCGCGGGATGGTGCGCTTGATGAGCTTCTCGATGTCGCGCAGGAAGCTGTCTTCATCCACGCAGACCAGCGAGATCGCTTCGCCCTGCGCGCCGGCGCGGCCGGTGCGGCCGATGCGGTGCACGTAGTCTTCCGGCACGTTGGGCAGCTCGAAGTTGACGACGTGGGGCAGCTGGTCGATGTCGATGCCGCGCGCCGCGATGTCGGTGGCCACCAGCACCTGCAGGTCGCCGCTCTTGAACTCGGCCAGCGCCTTGGTGCGGGCACCCTGGCTCTTGTTGCCGTGGATCGCCATCGCGCTGATCTCTTCCTTGTTCAGGAACTCGGCCAGGCGGTTGGCGCCGTGCTTCATGCGGGTGAAGACCAGCACCTGGTGCCAGTTGCCCTGGCGTATCAGGTGCGCCAGCAGCTCCTTCTTGCGCTCGCGGCCGACCGGGTGCACCTTTTGCGCGATGGTCTCGGCGGTCTGGTTGCGGCGGGCCACTTCGATCAGCGCCGGCTGGTTCAGCAGGCGGTCGGCGAGCTGCTTGATCTCGTCGCTGAAGGTGGCCGAGAAGAGCAGGCTCTGCTTCTGCTTGGGCAGCACCGCGAGCACCTTCTTGATGTCGTGGATGAAGCCCATGTCCAGCATGCGGTCGGCTTCGTCCAGCACCAGGATCTGCACGTGCGAGAGATCCAGCGTGCCTTGCTGCAGGTGGTCGAGCAGGCGGCCGGGCGTGGCCACCAGGATGTCGACGCCCTTGCGCAGCGAAGCGACTTGCGGCTGCATGCCGACGCCGCCGAACATCACCATCGAGGTCAGCGGCAGGTACTTGCCGTAGGTGCGCACGCTTTCTTCGACCTGCGCCGCGAGCTCGCGGGTGGGGGTCAGGATCAGGCAGCGGATGGTGATGCGGTTCTTCGCGTCGCGCTGCTGGCCTTGGGCGGCCAGGCGGTGCAGCAGCGGCAGCGTGAAGCCGGCGGTCTTGCCGGTGCCGGTCTGCGCGCCGGCGAGCAGGTCGCCGCCATTGAGCACGGCGGGGATGGCTTGCGCCTGGATCGGGGTGGGGACGGTATAGCCTTGTTCGAGCACGGCGCGAACAAGCGGTTCGGCCAGGCCGAGGGATTCAAAGGTCATGGGTTGCTCAGTGAGCGTCGCCGACCCGTCGCCTTTGAAGGCGCCAGCCAAGGATTCGGCGTTATAGAGGCACGGAGTGCGCTTGAGAGGCGCGAGCCGTTGTCAGGAGTGACAAGCGACCGCAGAGGCTGAGCCGGCGGTGCTGAGGCGCAGTGTAGCAGCCGGGCTTGCGGGTATTCCCGGAAGTGGGCATGAAAAAGGGGCCGGACTTGCGTCTGGCCCCTGTGGCAGCGGGGCCGGCACCGGCGGAGGTGCCGATGCCGGGGCTGCTGTGGGATCAGAACCCGCTGACGTCCAGGCGGCCGCCGGTAACGGTCTTGCCGGCCAGCGACGGCGTCGGCACGGCCGAGCCCAGGATCGCGGCCTTGATCTGCGCGGCCGTCGAGCCGGGGTGCAGTGAAGCGTACAGCGCGGCCGCGCCGGTCACGTGCGGCGTGGCCATCGAGGTGCCGTCGTACGAGGCGTAGCCGCCGGTCACGACGCCGTTCACCAGCTTGGGCACGGTCGACCAGATGTCTGCGCCGGGGGCGCCGATGTCCACCGTGGTCAGGCCCCAGTTCGAGAAGCCGGCCTTGGTGCCGGTCTTGGTGAGCGCGGCCACCGCGATGATGTTGGCGTTCGGGTAGTTCGACGGGTAGTTGGCCTTCTTGTCGTTGTCCAGGCCGCGGCCGAGGATGTTGCCGTTGCCGGCGGCGGCCATGAAGAGGATGTCGGCTGCGTTGGCGCGCTCGATGGCGTCCTGCATGGCCTGCGAGAAGGCGCCGCCGCCCCACGAGTTGTTCGTGGCGACGATGTTCATCCCGTGCAGGGTCTTCAGGTCGGTGATGTAGTCGATCGCCAGGATGCCGTCGGCGGTCGTGCCGCCGCTGGCGCCCAGGAACTTGGCGCTGATCATCTTGACCGCGGAGCAGATGCCGGCCACGCCGGTGGCGTTGTTGCCGACCGCGCCGATGGTGCCCGAGACGTGGGTGGCGTGGTCGTCGCCGACGCCGTCGAAGGGCGTGTTGTCGTTGCTGACGAAGTCCCAGCCGTTGACGTCGTCGATGTAGCCGTTGCCGTCATCGTCGATGCCGTTGCCCGCGATCTCGAACGGATTGACCCAGACGTTGGCTTGCGTGTCGGGATGGTTGGGCATCATGCCTTCGTCGATGATGCCGACGATCACGCTGCTCTTGCAGCGCTTGCCGGCGGCGAAGGCTTCGCCGGCCTGGCTGCCGTACTGGTTGGTCTGCAGCGGCGAGTTGTCGCCGTACATGCCCCACAGGCTGCCGTCGGCGTAGTAGGGGTCGACGCCCTTGGCCTGGGTGGTGTAGGTCCAGTTCGGCTCGGCGAACTCGACCGCGGCGCTGTTGCGCAGCTGGCGGATCGCGTCGGCGACCTTCAGGTTCTTGGGCAGGCTCACCAGGTGCAGGTCGCCGCGGCCGTCGGCGCGCTTGAGCGCGGAGCGCAGCACCTTGACCGACTTGGCGCCCAGGTGGGTCAGCGCGGCTTCGCGGGCACCCGCCATCTCGCCGGCACGGAACTGCACCAGCACCTGCGAGGCCACGTAGTGCGCTTCAGGGTTCTTCAGGCTGGCATCGACCAGCGCGGGGCTGGCTTGCGTCGACAGGCTCAGGCTCAGCGCCGCGGCGGCTGCCAGGGCGGTCAGGGCACGTTGGGACACGGTCTTCATGTTGCTTTGCTGCTCCGGGGGTTGTTGCAGAGAGGTAGGTCGGCACTGCGAGCGCGGTACGCCCGTTCGCCGCAGCGCATTGTGGGGAGGCCGGCGGCCTTGGCCACGCCGGGTGCGGTCTTGCCGGCGCCGCATTGACGATTGTTGAAGGTGTGCAAAATGTCACATCCCGCCGGCGGCGCAGGCAAAAGACGAGAGGGCGCAGCGGCGCGGCGCGCTCGCGACCGGGCCAGAGGTTCAGTTTCATGCGGCAGCGGCCGATATCGCATAAAGGACGAATCTGTCATATTGATCACTTTTGTGTGATCTATCAGGCTCTGCGCTGCGAGTGGCACTGCGCGACGGGTCGTCGAAAAAAATCGGGGGTCCGTTGTCTGGGCAATCTTCTTTGATGCAGCGTCTGTGGTCGTCCTGGCGGGAGGAGATGCGCGTGTTCGGTGCGCTGGACACCAGCGCCGCCGAAGTGCGCGCCAAGCACCTGGCCGTGGTCACGCGGCTGACGCCGCTGATGATGGCCGCCAACGCGCTGAACACGCTGCTGGTCGTCGTCGCCCTGGGCGGGCGGGTGCCGTCGGCCGAGCTGGCGGTCTGGGCCGGCAGCCTGCTGACCGTCTGCGGCTGGGTCATGGCCCACTGGTGGCGCCGCCGTGAGCGCCCGTTGCTGCTGGCTTCGCCGCACGCGCTGCGGCGGGCCACGCTGCACGCGGTCTGCCTGGCGCTGCTCTGGGCGGCGGTGCCGTTGCTCTGGTTCGGCCGGGTCGAGCCTTCCTATCAACTGCTGATCGCGGTGCTGATCTGCGGCATGCTGTGCGCCGGCGCCTTCGTGCTGGCCACCGTGCCCATGGCCAGCCTGGCCTACGTCGCGGTGCTGACGGTGGCCTACGTGGTCAGCCTGCTGCGCACCGGCGACCCGGTGCTCGGCATCCTGGCGCTGCTGATCGCCGTCTACGCGGTGGTCATCGCCGCCGGCGCGCGCATGGCCGCCAGGGTCTTCAGCGCCCGGCTGATGTCGGAGCGCGAGGCAGCCCGCCAGAGCCAGATGGTGGCGCTGCTGCTGCGCGACTTCGAGGAGCACGCCACCGATGTGCTCTGGGAGGTCGACCGCCAGGGCCGTTTCACCCACGTCTCGAGCCGCCTCGCGACGCTGATGGGCCAGGACACCGTCGCGCTGCAGTCCGCCGGCCTGCTCGAGACGCTGGCCGAGCGCAGCCCCGGCGGCGCGCAGGCCGAAGGCATCCAGGCGCTGCGCAGCGCGCTCTCGCTCGACAAGCCCTTCCGCGACGCGCTGCTGACGGTGCGAGCCGGCGAGACGATGCGCTGGTGGTCCATCACCGCCAAGCCGCTGCTCGACGAAGGCGGCCACACCGCCGGCTGGCGCGGCGTGATCCTGGACATCACCCAGCAGCGCCTGGCCCACCAGCGCCTGGCCTACCTGGCCCATTACGACTCCCTCACCGGCCTGGCCAACCGGGTGCAACTGCGCGAACGGCTGACGCAGGCGCTCGAGGCCCGGGGCGAGCCGCGCCGCCGCAGCGCGCTGCTCTGCCTGGACCTCGACAACTTCAAGCTCATCAACGACTCGCTCGGCCACTCGGTGGGCGACGACGTGCTGCGCCTGGTCGCGCAACGGCTGCAGACAGTGATGCGCCGCAGCGACATGGTCGCGCGCCTGGGCGGCGACGAGTTCGCGGTGCTGCTCGACGACGTGCGCAGCGAAGAAGAGGTGGCCGTGTTCTCGGGCCGGCTGCTGCAGATGCTGAACACCCCCGGGCGCATCCGCGGCCGCGAGGTGCCGCTGGGCGCCAGCATCGGCATCGCGCTGATCCCCGACCACGGCGAGACCATCGACGAGGTGCTGGGCAACGCCGACATGGCGCTCTACGCCGCCAAGGAGCGGGGCAGGGCGCGCTGCGAGGTCTTCGCGCCCTGGCTGGGCGAGCGCAGCCGGCGGCTGCTGTCGATAGAGCAGGCGCTGCGGGCGGCGATGTCGCGCGGCGAGCTCAGCCTGCACTGGCAGCCGCGCGTGCTGGTCGGGGGCTGGAAGATCGCCGGCGCCGAGGCGCTGCTGCGCTGGATGCACCCGGTGCTGGGCGCCATCCCGCCCAGCGAGTTCATCCCGGTGGCCGAGAAGTGCGGCCTGATCGCCGACATCGGCGCCTGGGCGCTGATGCAGGCCTGCACCGAGGCGCAGCGCAGCCTGCCGGGCCTGTCCATCTCGGTCAATGTCTCCCCGGTGCAACTGATGCGGCAGAACTTCCTGGAGGACGTCGAGCGCGCGCTGGCGGTCTCCAACCTCGCGCCCGAGCGGCTGGAGGTGGAGATCACCGAGTCCATCTTCATGGACGACGCCGAGGCCGCGCTGGCCAGCCTGCACGGGCTCAAGCGCCTGGGCGTGCAGATCGCGCTGGACGACTTCGGCACCGGCTACTCGTCGCTGGCCTACCTGCGCCGCTTCCCGTTCGACACGCTGAAGATAGACCGCGCCTTCGTGCGCGAGCTGCTGACCCACCACGACGCGCGCGCCATCGTGCGCACCATCGTCGACCTGGCCGCCACGCTGGGCATGCTGACGGTGGCCGAGGGCGTCGAGGAGCCGGCCCAGCTCGAGGTGCTGCGGCTGGCCGGCTGCGGGGCGATCCAGGGCTACCTGGTGGCGCGGCCGATGCCGCTGCGCCAGATGCAGGTGCTGCTGCAGCACTGGGACAGCAGCGCCCGCCCCGAGCCCGGCGAAATGCCCGAGACCCGCGCGATGCCGCTGGCCGATGCGCTGCTGATGACACCCCAGCGGCGCTGAAGCGGCGTTGTGAAGCGGCGTGGAAGCGGGCCGCCGGCCCGCCGGCCGGGTTTCCCCTTCCGGGCGATAATCGCGCCCGTCTGGCCGAAACGGCCTGCCGCCGAACCCGCGCGGCGGGTCGGCCGGCCCCTCTCAATCCGACACCGCCGCGCAGCGCGGGCGAACGGCCATGCCAGTCCGGCATGGCCGTTGGTCTTGTTGCCACGGGGCGCACTCACTCCAGGTGACCATGGCGCAATACGTTCTGGCGAAACGATCGCAGCCCTCTGGGCGCCGTCGTTCATTGCATTCACTCCGTCCAAGGTAAACCATGGCGCAATACGTTTTCACGATGAACCGGGTCGGCAAGATCGTGCCGCCGAAGCGACAGATCCTGAAGGACATCTCCTTGTCCTTCTTCCCCGGCGCCAAGATCGGCATGCTGGGCCTGAACGGCTCGGGCAAGTCAACCCTGCTGAAGGTCATGGCCGGCCTCGACAAGGACATCGAGGGCGAAGCCATCGCGATGCCCGGCCTGAAGATAGGCTACCTGCCGCAGGAGCCGCAGATCGACCCCACGCTCACCGTGCGCCAGGCCGTGGAGCAGGGGATAGGCGGCGTGCTGGCCGCCAAGCAGCGGCTGGACGAGGTCTACGCCGCCTACGCCGAGCCCGACGCCGACTTCGACGCGCTGGCCTCCGAGCAGGCCGAGCTGGAGGCCGTCATCGCCGCCGCCGGCAGCGAAAACACCGACGTGCAGCTCGAGATCGCCGCCGACGCGCTGCGCCTGCCGCCCTGGGACGCCGAGATCGGCATGCTCTCGGGCGGCGAGAAGCGCCGCGTCGCGCTGTGCCGCCTGCTGCTTTCCAAGCCCGACATGCTGCTGCTCGACGAGCCGACCAACCACTTGGACGCCGAGAGTGTCGAGTGGCTGGAAGTCTTCGTGAAGCGCTTCTCCGGCACTGTCGTGGCCATCACCCACGATCGCTACTTCCTCGACAACGCGGCCGAGTGGATCCTGGAGCTGGACCGCGGCCGCGGCTTCCCCTACAAGGGCAACTACTCCGACTGGCTGGACCAGAAGGAAAAGCGCCTGGAGCAGGAGCAGAAGACCGAAGACGCCCGCACCAAGGCGATGAAGGAGGAGCTCAAGTGGGTGCGCTCCAACGCCAAGGGCCGCCAGGCCAAGAGCAAGGCGCGCCTGGCCCGCTTCGAGGAGCTGTCGGACGTCGAGTACCAGAAGCGCAACGAGACCAACGAGATCTTCATCCCGGTGGCCGAGCGCCTGGGCAACGAGGTGATCGAATTCGTCGACGTCAGCAAGAGCTTCGGTGACCGGGTGCTGATCGACAAGCTCAGCTTCAAGGTGCCGGCCGGCGCGATCGTCGGCATCATCGGCCCCAACGGCGCCGGCAAGTCGACGTTGTTCCGCATGCTGCAGGGTGTCGAGAAGCCCGATTCGGGCGAGGTCAAGATCGGCCACACCGCCAGGCTGGCCTTCGTCGACCAGAGCCGTGAGAACCTGGCCAACGAGAAGACGGTCTGGGAAGACGTCTCGGGCGGCCTGGACAACCTGATCGTCGGCAAGTTCGTGATGCCCAGCCGGGCCTACATCGGCCGCTTCAACTTCAAGGGCAACGACCAGCAGAAGCTGATCGGCAACCTCTCGGGCGGCGAGCGCGGCCGGCTGCACCTGGCCAAGACCCTGGCGCAGGGCGGCAACGTGCTGATGCTGGACGAGCCGTCCAACGACCTGGACGTTGAAACCCTGCGTGCGCTGGAAGAAGCGCTGCTGGAGTTTGCCGGCAGCGCGATGGTGATCAGCCACGACCGCTGGTTCCTCGACCGCATCTGCACCCACATCCTGGCCGCTGAAGGCGACAGCCAGTGGGTCTTCTTCAACGGCAACTACCAGGAATACGAAGCCGACAAGAAGAAGCGCCTCGGCGAAGAAGGCGCCAAGCCGCACCGGCTGCGCTACAAGTCGTTGCTGTAAGGCCCCCACGGTCGCTGGCGCTCCCTGCCCCCGAGGGGGCTCGCGCAGCGGACCGGCGGAGCCGGATCCGCGCACGCCGCTTGGATGGCTCCGGGTCCGATCCGGCGCGTAGCGGGGCGCCGGTGGCGCTCATCGTGCTTTCACGGTGGGCGGCTTTTTGTACCATTTCAACCCTTTACCGACATTTCCTACGGGAGCGAGCGCGATGGCCATGGATGTGGTGGACTACGAGATCAAGGGTTCGGAGATGCAGTTCGTCGAGGTCGAGCTCGACCCCGGCGAGGCGGCGGTGGGCGAGGCCGGCAGCATGATGTTCATGGACGCCGGCATAGCCATGGACACCGTGTTCGGCGACGGCAGCGCGCAGACCGGCGGCTTTTTCGGCAAGCTGCTGGGGGCCGGCAAGCGCCTGGTCACCGGCGAGTCGCTCTTCACCACCGTCTACACCAACAACGTGTCCGCCAAGCAGCGCGTCGCGTTCGCCGCGCCCTATCCCGGCAAGATCCTGCCCATGGACCTGCGCGCCCTCGGCGGCACGCTGATCTGCCAGAAGGACGCCTTCCTGTGCGCCGCGCGCGGCGTCTCGCTGGGCATCTACTTCCAGCAGAAGCTGTCGGTCGGCTTCTTCGGCGGCGAGGGCTTCATCATGCAGAAGCTCGACGGCGAAGGCCTGGCCTTCGTGCACGCCGGCGGCACGGTGCTCAAGCGCGAGCTGCAGCCCGGCCAGACGCTGATGGTGGACACCGGCTGCGTGGTGGCCTTCACCCCCAACGTCAATTTCGAGATCCAGTACGTCGGCAAGATCAAGACCGCGCTGTTCGGCGGCGAAGGCCTGTTCTTCGCCAAGCTGACCGGCCCGGGCACCATCTGGCTGCAAAGCCTGCCGTTCTCGCGCCTGGCCAGCCGCATCTTCGCCGCGGCACCGCAGCGCGGCGGCTCGCGCGAGGAAGGCTCGGTGCTGGGCGGCTTCGGTGTCGGCGGTTTGCTGGGCACGGTGCTGGGCGGGGACGACGAGTAAGTGTCCGGCGGACCCTGGCCCGCCACCTAGAATCCCCAAGTTCCCGTCCCCTGGATTTCCTCTCGTGAAATTGCCCGTTCTCGCCGGTTGGCGTGCCCTGGTCCTGAGCCTGAGCGCGCTGGCCGTGATGGCGGGTTGCAGCCCGTCCGGCGCCACCACGGCCGAGGCGGCCAAGTCGGCGGCGGCGCTGGTCATGTCCACTGCGCCCTCCGCCGGCATCGTGCAGCCGCCGATCTTCGTGCTCAATTCGCTGGACGCCACCGTCAGCGTGATCGACTCGCGCAGCCATACCGAGCTGGAGCGCATCCCGGTCGGCAAGGAGCCGCACCATCTCTACCTGACGCCGGACGAAAAATCGCTGCTGGTGGCCAATGCGCTGGGCGACACGCTCACCTTCATCGACCCGGTCACCGCCCAGGTGCAGCGCACGCTGGAGGGCATCCTCGATCCCTACCAGCTGCGCTTTTCGCCCGACATGAAGTGGTTCGTCACGCTGGCCAACCGGCTCGACCACGCCGACATCTACCGCTGGCAGCCCAAGGACGCGGCCCAACCGCTCAAGCTGGTCAAGCGCATCGCCACCGGCAAGACGCCCAGCCACCTGTGGATAGACAGCAAGAGCAGCGTCGTCTACGCCACCATGCAGGACAGCGACGAGCTGGTCGCGATCGACCTCGCGACGCAGGAAGTGCGCTGGCGTGCGCCCACCGGCAAGATGCCGGCCGACGTCTACCTGACGGCCGACGACCGCTACGCCTACGTCGGCCTGACCGGCGACAAGTTCGTCGAGGTCTTCGACGTGAGCACCAGCCCGGCCACGCTGGTCAAGCGCATAGAGACAGGCGAGGGCGCGCACGCGTTCCGCGCGATGGGCGACAAGCGGCACATCTTCGTCAGCAACCGCGTCGCCAACACCGTCAGCCTGATCGACACCCAGGCCATGAGCGTGGTGGCGCAGCTGCCCGCGCCGGGCGGCCCGGACTGCATGGACCTGATGGCCGACGGCAAGACCCTGCTGCTCAGCTCGCGCTGGGCCCGCAAGCTGACCTACGTGGACGTCGAGAGCAGGCAGGTCATCCGGCAAGTGGCCGTGGGCCGCTCGCCGCATGGCGTCTACACGCTGGCCCATGCGCCGCGGCAATGACGCGCGCCTGAAGCCGGGCCCGCGTCGCCGGTCGGCGAGGCCATGGTGGGCACTGTCCGCGCTGTGCGCCGCGAGCGCCATCGACGCGGCCACCGGTGCGGCCTCCAGCGCTCCTGCACCGCCGCCGCCCTGCGACAAGCCGGTCTACCTGACGCTGGACACCGGCCACATGGGCGTGGCCCCGCTGATCGCCGAGGTGCTCAAGCGCCAGGGCGTCCAGGCGACCTTCTTCCTCGCCAACGAGCGCACGCTGAGCGGCGGCAGCAGCCTCGACGACCACTGGGCGCCCTGGTGGAAGGCGCGCGCCGCCGAGGGCCACCTCTTCGGCAGCCACACCTACGACCACGCCTACTGGCGCGCCGACCGGCCGGGCGGCCGCTTCGAGATGCGCCCCTCCGCCGGCCCGCGGAGCGGCCAGACGCTGGACTGGAGCGCGGCCGACTATTGCCACGAGCTGCGCCGCAGCGCCGAGCGCTTCAAGGCCATGACCGGCAGCGAGATGGCGCCGCTGTTCCGCGCGCCCGGCGGCAAGACCTCGCCCGCGCTGCTGGCCGCCGCCCAGTCCTGCGGCTACGCCCACGTGCCCTGGTCGCCGGCCGGCTTCCTGGGCGACGAGCTGCCCAGCGACAAGTACCCCAACGCCGCGCTGCTGAACAAGGCGCTGCGCGACATCCGCCCCGGCGACATCCTGCTGGCCCACCTGGGCATCTGGTCGCGCCAGGACCCCTGGGCGCCCGCGGTGCTGGAGCCGCTGATCACCGGGCTGAAGGCGCGCGGCATGTGCTTCGCCACGCTGCGCGAGCATCCGGCCTACCGGGCCTGGCTGGCGAAGCCGGCGGCGACGGCGGGCCAGGCCACGCCGGTGGCCTCCGTGGCGCCGCGGTCGGCCACCGGGCCCGCAGCGGCATCTGCCCCCTGAGCGGATCCCACGATGGAGCACCTCGCCCAGCTTTTTGGCGACGCCCAGAGCTGGCTGTTCCAGGCCGTGGTGCAACCGCTGGTTTTCGCGGCTGGCGGCGGTTCGCTGCTGGAGGACGCCTTCGACGCCACCGGCTGGCTGCTGGTGGGCCTGCTGCAACTGGCGGTGATGCTGGCGGTGTTCGGCCCCCTGCAGCGGCTCTGGCCGGCCGAGGCGCTGCCCACCACCGAGCCAGCCCGGGCCGAGCGGCGCCGGGCGGTGTGGGAGGACGTGGTCTATACGCTGATCCACCGGCTGGGCCTGTTCCGCCTGGCGCTGTTTTTCACCATCGACCCGCTCTGGGACGCGCTCTTCGGGCAACTCGCGCTGGCCGGCGTCGGCGCCTTCCACCTCGACCAGGCGCTGGCGCCGCTGTGGCCGGGCGTCAGCGACACGGCCTTGTTCGGCTTCGTCGCCTACCTCGTCGTCTTCGACTTCGCCGACTACCTGCTGCACCGGGCGCAGCACCACTTTTCGTGGTGGTGGGCGCTGCATGCGCTGCACCACAGCCAGCGCCACATGACGCTGTGGAGCGACAACCGCAACCACCTGCTGGACGACCTGGTGCGCGACAGCCTCTTCGTCCTGCTGGCCCGCGCGATCGGCGTGGCGCCGGCGCAGTTCATCCTGCTGGTGGCCTTGTCGCAGCTGGTCGAGAGCCTGGCGCATGCCAACCTGCGCTGGAGCTTCGGCTGGCTGGGCGAGCGGCTGCTGGTGGGGCCGCGCTTCCACCGGCTGCACCATGCCATCGGCGTGGGCCACGAGTCGGCCGGCAAGGGCACGCTGGGCGGCCACAACTTCGCGGTGCTGTTCCCGCTCTGGGACCTGCTGTTCCGCACCGCACGCTTCGGCAGCGAGATCGAGCCCACCGGCATCCGCGACCAGCTGCCGCAGGAAGGCGGGCGGGACTATGGCCGCGGCTTCTGGCGCCAGCAGTGGCTGGGGTTGCGCCGGCTGGCCGGGCGAAGCTGACAACACGCGGGGTTTGTTGCGGTCAGCCATCGGTGCTGCCGGCTTTTGGGCGGACGGCCGGCTTTGCGGGGCGCCTGCCCGCGCGGCGCCCGGCCGGGCCGGGAAGCTGCCGTATGCTCGCCGCATGAAACTCCTGCTCGACTCCTTCTGGCGCGCCGCAGCCTATTTGATGATGCCGCGCGTGGTCGGCCTCTCGCTGCTGCCGCTGCTGATCGCCGGCGGCCTCTCGCTGGGGCTGGGCTACTTCTACTGGGAGGCGGCGGTGGCGGGCGTGCGCGCCACGCTGGAGAGCTGGTCGCTGGTGGAGAGCGTGCTGATCTGGATAGACGGGGTCGCCAGCCCCAGCTTCCGCACCGTGCTGGCGCCGCTGATCGTGGTGGCGCTGGCGGTGCCGGTGATCGTGGTGCTGTCGCTGCTGCTGGTGGCCCTGCTGATGGTGCCGGCCATCGTCAGCCTGGTGGCCGAGCGGCGCTTCGGCACGCTGGAGCGGCGCCGCGGCGGGGCGATGTGGCAGGGCCTGCTGTGGTCGCTGGGCTGCACGCTGGTGGCGCTGGTCGCGATGTTCGTGACCATGCCGCTGTGGCTGATCCCGCCGCTGGTGCTGATCATCCCGCCGCTCATCTGGGGCTGGCTGACGACCAAGGTGATGAGCTTCGACGTGCTGGCCGAGCACGCCAGCAAGGACGAGCGCCATGCGCTGCTCAAGGATCACGGCTGGCAAATGCTGCTGATCGGCATCGTGACCGGCTACCTGGGCGCGGCGCCGTCGCTGTTGTGGGCCGTCAGCGCTGCCACGCTGATCTTTGCGCCGCTGCTGATTGCGGTCTCCGTCTGGCTCTACACGCTGGTGTTCGCCTTCTCGGCGCTGTGGTTCGCCCACTATGCGCTGGCGGCGCTGAAGGCGCTGCGCATCGCCAAGGAGGGCGAGCTGCTGCCGCCGCTGGGCTCGGTGCTGGCACCGGCGCAGCCCGCCAGCGTGGTGCCGCCGGCACCGGCACCGGCCCCGGCGACGCGCTACGGCGACAGCGATGCGCCGCCCATCCTGCCGCCCGGCTGAACTCTGTGCACAGCCCGCCACGCTCTCCCTTTCCTGCCCGGCTCCACCCAGCGACACCGCATTGCCCATGAACTTCGGCCTCATCATCATCGGCGACGAGATCCTCTCCGGCCGCCGCCAGGACAAGCACCTTGCCAAGGTCATCGAGCTGCTGGGCGCGCGCGGCCACATGCTCTCGTGGACGCAGTACATCGGCGACGAGCGCAGCCGCATCACCGCCGCGCTGAAGAGCGCCTTCGAGTCGGGCGAGGTGGTGTTCTCCTGCGGTGGCATCGGCGCCACGCCCGACGACCACACCCGCCAGTGCGCGGCCGCCGCCAGCGGCCGGCCGCTGCAGCTGCACCCCGAGGCCAAGCTGCTGATCGAGGCCCGCATGCGCGAGACCGCGGCGGAGCAGGGCGTGGCTTTCGAGGCCGACCGGCCCGACAACATCCACCGGCTCAACATGGGCGTCTTCCCCACCGGCGTCGAGATCATCCCCAACCCGTACAACAAGATCCCCGGCTTCAGCCTGGGCCATGTGCACTTCGTGCCGGGCTTCCCGGTGATGGCGCACCCGATGATCGAGTGGGTGCTGGACCACCGCTACGCCGGGCTGAAGTCCGAGGCCCACGAGGAGCACGCCGTCTACGTGCACGGCAGCATGGAGGCCACGCTGACGCCGCTGATGGAGCGGATCGAGGCCGGGTTTCCGGGCGTGCGCGTCTTCAGCCTGCCCAGCGTGGACCACCCGCAGCGCGGCCGGCACATCGAGCTGGGCGTCAAGGGCGCGCCGGAATCGGCCGCCGCGGCCTTCGTCGCGCTCAAGGCGGGCCTGGACGCGATGGCTGGCGTGCGCTACAGCATCGATTGACACCACCGAGTGACAGCACCGAATGAGTGCGCTCCGGCGCACCAATCCAGCACGGCCCGGCCTCGGCAGCCGGGGACGGCAAGACCACAGCAGCGCCGAGACTCCGCCCCGGCCGCGCCTCGCACTTGCACTGATTCGGTGCGTGTGCGATCCTCCGCCGTGGTGCGTCGCACCAGGATGCACTGCGATGGCCGGGGCCACGGGCGCTGCACCGCACACCCCGCTTGCACCGGCCATGGGCACGTTTTCTGCTAGATTCCTGCCGCCGAGGCGACCCGCCAGTGCCTGCCCATGAAGCCGGTGCGCTGCACAGGGCGCGCCCGACGAACATCCCACCAATTCACAACTCATCTCTCCAGGAGCCTTTTTGATGGCAAAGACTGTCGCTGACGTGATGTCGATGGTGAAGGAGAACGAGGTCAAGTTCGTTGACTTCCGTTTCACCGACACCCGTGGCAAGGAACAGCACGTCACCGTGCCCGTCTCCGCTTTCGACGAAGACAAGTTCACCTCGGGCCATGCGTTCGACGGCTCTTCGATCGCCGGCTGGAAGGGCATCGAAGCCTCGGACATGCAGCTCATGCCCGACCCCAACACCGCCAACCTCGACCCCTTCTTCGAGGAGCCCACGCTGATCCTGTCCTGCGACGTGATCGACCCGGCCGACGGCAAGCCCTACGAGCGCGACCCGCGCTCGCTGGCAAAGCGCGCCGAGGCCTACATGAAGGCCTCGGGCCTGGGCGACACCGCCTACTTCGGCCCGGAGCCCGAGTTCTTCGTGTTCGACAGCGTGCGCTGGGGCAACGAGATGTCCGGCTGCTTCTCGCACATCGAGTCCGAAGAAGGCGCCTGGAACAGCAAGAAGGAATACGAGCACGGCAACACCGGCTACCGCCCCACCGTGAAGGGCGGCTACTTCCCGACCCCGCCGGTCGACAGCTTCCAGGACATGCGCTCCGAGATGTGCCTGCTGCTCGAGCAGGTCGGCATCCCGGTCGAAGTGCACCACCACGAAGTGGCCAACGCCGGCCAGATGGAAATCGGCACCAAGTTCAGCACGCTGCTGCAGCGCGCCGACTGGGTGCAGCTGCAGAAGTACATCATCCAGAACGTCGCCCATGCCTATGGCAAGACAGCGACCTTCATGCCCAAGCCCATCGTCGGCGACAACGGCTCCGGCATGCACGTGCACCAGTCGGTCTGGAAGGACGGTAAGAACCTGTTCGCCGGTGACGGCTACGCGGGCCTGAGCGAATTTGCGCTGTTCTACATCGGCGGCATCATCAAGCACGCCCGTGCGCTGAACGCCATCACCAACCCCGGCACCAACAGCTACAAGCGCCTGGTCCCCGGCTTCGAAGCCCCGGTCAAGCTCGCTTATTCGGCGAAAAACCGCTCGGCCTCGATCCGCATCCCCTACGTGGCCAACCCCAAGGGCCGCCGCGTCGAGGCGCGCTTCCCCGATCCGCTGATGAACCCCTACCTGGGCTTCGCGGCGCTGCTGATGGCGGGCCTGGATGGCGTGGAGAACAAGATCCACCCGGGCGAAGCGGCCACCAAGGACCTCTACCACCTGCCGCCGGAAGAGGACAAGATGATCCCGACGGTCTGCCACAGCCTGGACCAGGCACTGGACTACCTGGACAAGGACCGCGCCTTCCTGACCAAGGGCGGCGTCTTCACCGACTCCTACCTCGACGCCTACATCGACCTGAAGATGCAGGAGGTGACCCGCTTCCGCATGGCCACGCACCCGGTCGAGTTCGACATGTACTACACCCTCTGATCCCCAGGGACATCGGTGCAAAAGGGGGACGGCCGGGCCGTCCCCCTTTTTTCGTTCATGCGAGGTTGACAGGGTTTCAGGTCTGGTTAGGGGCCATGTTCGGCAAATTGGGAGTCACACTGTTCGCGCGACAATCACCCCATGAAAACCCTTGCTGAATCCGCTGCGGTGGCGCTCTGCCTGCTCGGTGCGGCCTTGATGGCACCTGCTGCGTCGTGGGCGCAGTCGGCGTCGGTGTACTACGTCTGCCCGGGCAACGTCTTCACCAACACCATCACGCCCAAGGAAGCCGAAAACCGCGGCTGCAAGGCGCGCGAGGCGCAGCAGCCGACGACCATCGCCGGCCCCACCAAGCCCAAGCCAGCCTACACGGCGCCTTCTTCTGCGCCGCGCAGCGCCGAGGAGCGCATCACCGCCAGCGACCAGAAAGCCCGCGACACGGACGCCCGCCGCATCCTGGAGAGCGAGCTGCGCAAGGAGGAAGACGCGCTGGAGGCGCTGCGCCGTGAGTACAACAACGGCGAGCCCGAGCGCCGCGGCGACGAGCGCAACGCGCAGAAATACATCGACCGCACGGCCGAGCTGAAGGCGGCCATCACCCGCAAGGAAGCCGATCTGGCCGCCATCAAGCGTGAAATCGGAAAACTATGAGCCCCCACGCTCCCTGGCGGTCGCTGCCCCCCGAGGGGGCTCGCGCAGCGGACCGGCAGAGCCGGATCCGCGCACGCCCTGGGTTTGGGCTGAGGCGCGCGTCGCGCACAGTGCGCCGTGGCGCGGAGAACTGACATGAGGTTATTGCGCAGTACTGAAGCGGCCGAGGCGCGCGCCTGGGAGGCCTTTGACCAGCTCGCCACCATGGTGGCGGTGGTCAAGCCCGACGGCGCCTGCCTGTTCGTCAACTCGGTGCTGGAGTCGGTGCTGGGGCTGTCGCGCCGGGTGCTGGTCAAGCGCGCGTTGACCGAGTGGTTCCGCGAGCCCTCGGCGCTGCGCGAGGCGCTGGACGCGGTGGCGCGCAACGAATTCGCCACCCGCCGCTTCGAGGGCTCGCTGCGCCGCTCGGTGGCCGGCCACATCGAGGGCCTGCCGGTGCACATCATCGTCAGCCAGACCGATCCCAACATGACACGGCTGCTGGTCGAGATGATAGAGATCGAGCAGCAGGCCCGGCAGGACCGCGAGGAGCGCGCGCTGGGCCAGGCCGAGGTCACCAAGGAGCTGATACGCAACCTGGCGCACGAGATCAAGAACCCGCTGGGTGGCATCCGCGGCGCGGCCCAGCTGCTGGCGATGGAGATGCCGGCGCCCGAGCTGACCGAGTACACGCAAGTCATCATCCACGAGGCCGACCGGCTGCAGTCGCTGGTCGACCGCTTGCTGGCGCCGCACCGCAAGCCGCACATCGTCAGCGACGTCAACATCCACGAGGTCTGCGAGCGGGTGCGCTCGCTGGCGCTGGCCGAGTACCCGCGCGGGCTGGCGGTGGTGCGCGATTACGACGCCTCCATCCCCGAGTTCCGCGGCGACCGCGAGCAGCTGATACAGGCCGTGCTCAACATCGTGCACAACGCCACGCAGGCGCTCACCGAGCGCATTCCCCAGGGCGATGCGCAGATCGCGCTGCGCACGCGGGTGGCCCGACAGGTCACGATCGGTAAGCAGCGCTATCGACTGGCACTGGAATTGCATATCGAGGACAACGGACCGGGCGTCCCCGAAAGCCTGCGTGAGCGCATCTTCTACCCGCTGGTGTCGGGTCGGGAAGGCGGCTCAGGCCTAGGACTGACGCTGGCGCAGACTTTCGTGCAGCAACACCAGGGCACGATCGAGTGCGACAGCGAGTCGGGACGCACGGTCTTCAAGATCGTGATTCCGTTGCCCTGACGCATACCTGCAGATTGCCCTGAATGAAACCCATCTGGATCGTTGACGACGACCAATCCATCCGCTTCGTGCTCGAAAAGGCCCTGGCCCGAGAGCAGCTCCCGGTGCGCAGCTTCGCCAACCCGCGCGAGGTGCTGGCCGCATTGGCCGACGACGAGCCGCAGGTCATGGTCAGCGACATCCGCATGCCCGGCGGCTCGGGCCTGGAGCTGCTGCAAAAGGTGAAGGAGCGGCTGCCCGGCCTGCCCGTCATCATCATGACCGCCTACTCCGACCTGGACAGCGCCGTGTCGGCCTTCCAGGGCGGGGCCTTCGAGTACCTGCCCAAGCCCTTCGACCTGCCCAAGGCCGTCGAGCTGATACGCCGCGCGGTCGAGGAGAGCCTGCGCGAGGAGGTCAACGACGAGCGCAACGCACCGGCGCCCGAGATCCTCGGCCAGGCGCCAGCGATGCAGGACGTCTTCCGCGCCATCGGCCGGCTCAGCCAGAGCAATGTCACGGTGCTGATCACCGGCGAATCCGGCTCCGGCAAGGAGCTGGTGGCGCGCGCGCTGCACCGCCACAGCCCGCGCGGCGACCTCGGCAGCAACGGCCCCTTCATCGCGATCAACACCGCGGCCATCCCCAAGGACCTGCTGGAGAGCGAGCTCTTCGGCCACGAGCGCGGCGCCTTCACCGGCGCGCAGACCATGCGCCGCGGCCGCTTCGAGCAGGCCGACGGCGGCACGCTGTTCCTCGACGAGATCGGCGACATGCCCTTCGACCTGCAGACCCGGCTGCTGCGGGTGCTGAGCGACGGCGCCTTCTACCGCGTCGGCGGCCACCAGCCGCTGCGCAGCAACGTGCGGGTGATCGCCGCGACGCACCAGAACCTGGAAGACCGGGTGCGCCAGGGCGTGTTCCGCGAAGACTTGTTTCACCGCTTGAACGTGATCCGCCTGCGCCTGCCGCCGCTGCGCGAGCGCAACGAAGACGTGCCCGCGCTGACCAAGTTCTTCCTGCAGAAGAGCGCCAAGGAGCTGGGCGTCGAGCCCAAGCGCATCACCGAAGACGCGCTCAATCAGCTCAAGCTGTTCGACTTCCCCGGCAACGTGCGGCAGCTGGAAAACGTCTGCCACTGGCTCACCGTGATGGCGCCGGCGCAGGTGATCGAGTCCAAGGACTTGCCGCCGGAGCTGCTGAGTCGCGCGCCGGCCGAGGTGCCGGGCGAGCGGGTCGGCGGCCTGCCGTCGGCGGCCGCGCCGCTGCAGGTGCCGCCACCGGCGCCGGCTGTGAGCGCCGCCCCGGCTTACGCGGCCGAGGGCGGCCTGGCCGCGCCG
>DATHWJ010000518.1:0-11306 GCA_035460745.1 Ideonella sp.
TCGGCGGTCGGCTTCGCCGACTGCTCTGCGGTGCTCGGGCGGCCGGCCCGTCGCAGAACTCACTGCGCTCACTCCGTTCGCTGCGTTCGATCAGCCGCGACGAGTCAGATGTCGAGGCGCGCTGCGCGCGCTGGCCGGCCGCCCTGTGCTCCTCGACGCCTCTCACAGCCGCCGCACAGCGCAGGGCCGGCTCAGCACCCACCACCGTCAGCATGCGGAGGTTGTTTCTTGGCGTGCCTCGGTCGTGCTGGCCGCTGCCGGGAGCCCTGCCTGCGCCCTGTTGGCGGCGCCGAGGAGTGAGGGCGGTCGGCCGGCGCGCGCAGCGCGCTTCAACATCTGGCTCGGCGCCTTTGGTCGAGCGCAGCGAACGCAGTGAGCGTAGCGAGTTAGGCGCCGCGGCCGACCGCCCGAACCCCGCAGGGCAGTCCGAGCGAAGCGAGGACCGCCACCACCAGGGCGCAGGCAGGGCTCCCGGCAGCGGCCTGCTCTCCCACTGCCCGGTATTCAGATGGCGCAGACGAGGCCAACCGCTCCCTTCAACCGCCGAGGTACCGACATGACCCGCTACGGCCTCCGCTTCTACGCCCTGGCCGGCGGCTTCTTCTGCATCTCGCTGGCCGCCTTCGTGCAGGGTGTGCTGCCTATGCTGGAGCCGCAGTCGCGCACCGACCAGGTCACCAAGGTCGTGCGCACCGAGCTCGGCGAGCTGAAGTGGGTGACCCACCGGGCCACCGAGTACACCCCCGCCGAGCAGCGCGGGCGCGAGGTCTATACGCGCGAAGGCTGCTGGTACTGCCACTCGCAGTACGTGCGGCCGGTGACAGGCGAGACGCGGCGCTGGGGGCCGATCACGCAGGCGGGCGAATATGCCTTCGACAAACCGCACCTGTTTTCGACCCGACGCATCGGGCCGGACCTGTCGCGTGTCGGCCTCAAGTACAGCGACGCCTGGCACGTGGCGCATTTCTGGGACCCGCGCATGCTGTCGCCCGACTCGATCATGCCGCGCTTCCGCGGGCTGTTCGAGGCGCCGCTGCAGGCCAAGGTCGTGACCGACGCGAATGGCCAGCGCACGCTGGAGAAGACCGCCGCCACCGAGCGCCTGTTCAACTTCGCCAGCGGCCAGCCGCTGATGCTCACGCCCAATGCCGACGGCCTGGTCTACGTGCCCGAGCGCGGCCGCCTGCCGGTGGTCTTCACGCCCAACAAGGAGTTCACCGGCGACACGCTGACGCTGGTGAGCGGCACCGACGACCTGCGCAAGCTGATCGCCTACCTGCAGAAGCTCGGCACCAACCGCGGCAAGTGGCGCGACCGCTTCGAACCGCAGCGGCTGGAGGCTTCGCAGGTCTCGGTGCCGCGCTCGGACGAGTGGGTGGCGCATGGCAAGGAGGTTTACGAGCGCCGCTGCCTGGGCTGCCACGGCGCCAAGGGCGACGGCAACGGGCCGGCCGCGGCCTTCATGCAGCAAGACCGGCCGCGCAACTTCACGCTCGCGGTGTTCAAGTTCCGCCTCACGCCCACCGGCTCGCTGCCGGACGACGGCGACCTGCTGCGCACCATCACGCGCGGCGTGCGCGGCACCGCGATGCCGAGCTGGCACGAGCTGCCGCAGAAGGACCAGCTGGCGGTGATCCAGTACATCAAGTACGAGCTGGCCGCCGACCGCAGCGACCCGAAGAAGCCCTACCTGTACTTCGTCGAGGAGCCGGCCAAGGCACCGCTCTACATCGCCCAGGCTCCCGCGCCGTCGACCGAGCTGCTGCAGCGCGGCAAGCAGGTGTGGCAGGGTGCCAAGTGCTGGGAGTGCCACGGCCAGAGCGGGCGGGGCGACGGCGAAAAGGCCGCGGGGCTGAAGGACGACCTCGGCTTCCCCATCCCGCCGGCCAATTTGACGACCGGGCAGTTCAAGTCGGGCCCGGACGTGCGCGACATCTACCGCACCATGAGCACCGGGCTGTCGGGCACGCCGATGCCGTCGTTCGCCGACTCCCTTCCCGAGGCGGACCGCTGGGCGCTGGCCTACTACGTGCTGTCGCTCTCGGCCTTCAAGGACCCGCTGACAGGCGAGGCGATGCAGCTCACGCAGGCCGACCGCGACCGGCTCAACGACCCGGGGCTGAAGGCGACCGAATCGCAGCAGGCCTACCGGACCGCGCCGCCGGACGGCCTCCAGCCCAACCAGCCCGGCGTGTTTGCCGGCGAGGCCTGGGCCAAGAAGCACGGCTTCGACTTTGCGGCCGCCGCCAAGGCCGCACCCGCAGTCGCGGCGAAGGACTGAGCATGGCCGAACTCACGCTGTTGCAGTTCGTGGTGGCTCTGTGCATGAGCCTGGGCGCCGTCTGCCTGTTCATCTGGGGCGTGCTGTCGGGCCTGTTCGAAGACGTGGAGGAGGTGAAGTTCCGGGCCTATCGTGCGGAGGTGAGCGACGATGAATGAAACCCCCGAGAGCGAGCGCGGCACCGACCCAGGGCCGCCGCTGCCGCACCACCAGCAGACCGAGAAGTACGGCGGCGGCCACATCGAGGCCCGCCACGGCCGCATCAACCGCTGGCTGCTGGTGGTCTACCTGATCCTGTTCGTCTGGGCGCTGTACTACGGCTATGTGTACTGGGGCGGCCTGGGGCCGGGGCTGGATCTGAGCAAATAGGAGGTGAATGTGGCTGCAAGACTGCTGATCGCGATCGCGGGGCTGAACTTCCTGTTCCTGCTGGCCGAGCTGGCGCTGAACGTGCTCGGCGTGGGGCTGACGCGATGACCACCGCCGAGAGCCTGGCCTTCTGGATCTTCATCGTGATGACGGTGGGGTTTTTTGCGTGGGTGGCGTGGCTGGCGCTGAAGAAGTAGCGCCCGCCCACCTCCCGCGCGCAGACGGTCACGGCCCGCATGACATCGCCCGCATGGATCTTCTTCGCCAGCCTGGCCGGCAGCCTGCACTGCGTCGGCATGTGCGGCGGTTTTGCCTGCGCGATCGGCGGCGATGCGCGCGGCCCGGGCGCCAGCCTGGCCAGGCACTTGCTCTACAACCTGGGCCGGGTTGGCAGCTACGGCTTCATCGGCGCGCTGGCCGGGCAGGCCGGCGCCTTCGTGGTCGAGCTGTGCGGCGATGGCTGGGGCCTGGCCGCGCAGCGCACGCTGGCGGTGGTCTCCGGTGCGCTGATGGTGCTCATAGGCCTGCGCTTCGCCGGGGTGCTGCGGCATGTGGCGCCGCGCTGGCCGGGCGCCCTGGGTGATGCGCTGGCGCAAGCGCTGGGGCCGCTGCTGCGGGCGCCCGGGGTGGCCGCGCCGCTGGCGCTGGGCACGCTGAACGGCTGGCTGCCGTGCCCGCTGGTGTACGCCTTCGCGGCGCAGGCCGCCGGCAGCGGCGGTGCGGCGAGCGGGGTGCAGGTGATGCTGTGGTTCGGGCTGGGCACCTTCCCGGCGATGCTGCTGATGGGTGGGCTGGGGCTGTGGTGGCGGCGCCGGCAGCTGAATGACGGCGGAGTAGCCGGCGTGGCGACGCTGCGCTTTACGCCCAGCGCGTCAGGCGGCCCGTGGGCCAGGTGGCAGGCCTGGCTGCGGGTGGATGCACGGGCCTGGGGCGTGCGGCTGGCGGGCGGATGCATCGTGCTGCTGGGGTTGGTCACCGCGGCGCGTGGCGCCTGGCCGATGCCGGCTGCGATGGTGGGGCATTGACGATGGCCGGCGCCGCCACCTTGCTCAGTTGCAGCCACTGCCGGTTGCCGGTCGGCCGGGCAGGGCGGCAGCGCGAGGTGCAGGGCGAGCCGCATGCCTTTTGCTGCTACGGCTGCTGCCTGGCCTACCAGGTGCACCGCGGCGCTACCGAGGAGCCCGAGGCGGCGGCCTGGCTGATCAGGCTGGGCGTCGGCGGCTTCCTGGCAATGAACATCATGCTGCTCAGCCTGCTGTCGTACGCCCGGGCCTTCGACGGCGACGACGGCTGGCTGCGCCAGCCGGTGCACGGGCTGCTGTGGGTGCTGGCGACACCGCTGCTGGTGCTGCTGGGCGGGCCGTTCTTCCAGGGCGCCTGGCAGGCGCTGCGGCAGGGCCGGCTGGTGGCGGACACCTTGGTGGCGCTGGGCGCGCTGGCGGCTTACGGCTACTCGGCCTGGCAGGTCTGCACAGCCGCCGACGGGGTCTACTTCGACACCGCCAGCATGGTGCTGATGCTGTTCACGCTGGGCCGCTACCTGGAGGCGCAGGGTCGGGCGCGCGCCGCCCGCAGCCTCGCGCCCATGCTGGCGGCCGAGCGAGCGCAGGTGCTCCTGCTGCGCGGCGACGAGCAGGTGCTGCGTCCGGTGGCCGAGGTGCAGGCCGGCGACGTGGTCATCGTGCTGCCGGGCGAGCGCATCGCCGTCGACGGCGTGGTGCTGGAGGGCCGCTCGGAGTGCGACGAGTCGGTGCTGACGGGCCAACCCTCGCCGCGGGCGAAGGCCGCGGGGTCGGCCGTGGTGGCCGGCAGCCTGAACGGCAGCGGCCGCCTGCTGGTGAGGGCCACGGTGGCCGGCATGCAGACACGCTGGGTGCAGGCAGGCCGCACAGTGCGCGAGGCCCTGGCGGCCAAGTCGCTGGCGGGCGACTTGATCGACCGGGTCGCGGCCGTCTTCATCCCCGGCGTGCTGCTGCTGGCGCTGGCCACGGCCTGGTTCTGGAGCGAGCGCAGCGGCCCGGCGATGGCCTTGCTGGCCGGCCTCTCGGTGCTGGTGGTGGCCTGCCCTTGTTCACTGGGCCTGGCCGCGCCGCTGGCCAGCGCGCTGGCGATAGGCGCGGCGGCGCAGCGCGGCATCCTGGTGCGCAGCGGCCTCGCGCTGGAGCGGCTGGCGGCGCTGAAGGGCGTGGCCTTCGACAAGACCGGCACGCTGACGCACAGCGAGTTGCAGGTGGTGGCGGTGCGCGTGGCGGAATCTCCCGAGGCCGAGGTCTTGCGGCGCGCCGGCCTGCTGGCCCGCGGCTCCGACCACCCGGTCGCCCGGGCGCTGGCGGCGCTACCCGGCTGCGCCTCAAGCGGTAGCGCCTCGGACATCGTGGTGCAGGCGGGCGCGGGCCTGCAAGGCCGGGTGGCGGGCGAGGCGGTGGCGCTGGGCTCGGCGGCCTGGATGGCCACGCTGGGCTGGCGCATGCCGGCGGATCTCGCGCTCACGCCACCGGATGAGGCCGGCTGCACGCTCGCCTTCGTCGGCTGGGCGGGCGTGGTGCGCGGCCGCATCGCGCTGGCCACCCGGCTGCTGCCCGAGGCGGCCGGCGTGGTGGCTTCGCTGCAGCGGCGCGGCCTCGCGGTCTGGCTGCTCAGCGGCGACACGGCCGGCGCCGTCGAGCGGGTCGCCACCGCGCTGGGCCTGCGCCGCTGGTTTGCCGAGCTGCTGCCGGATGACAAGCTGCGGCTGCTGCGCGAGGCCATGGCCCGCAGCGGCCCGACCGCGATGGTGGGCGACGGCTTGAACGACGGCCCGGTGCTGGCAGCGGCCTCGGTTGGCATCGCCGTCGGCGGCGCGAGCGACCTGGCCAAGGAGAGCGCCGACGTGGTGCTGCCGCAGGCCGGCGTCGCGTCGCTGCCGTGGCTGCTGGACGAAGCGGCTCGGGTGCGCCACTCGGTGCGCGCCAACCTGGCCTGGGCCTTCGCCTACAACGCGGTCGCGCTGACGCTGGCGGCGACCGGGCTGCTGCAGCCGGTGCTGGCCGCGGCGCTGATGGCCGGCTCCAGCCTGCTGGTGGCGCTGCGCTCCTGGCGCGCGCAACGGCGCTCGGCGGTGCGCGACGCGGCCGCGGGCGATGCCGCGGTGCCGGCGGTGGCGGCATGAACCCGTACGTGGCGCGGCGCGGCGGCACCTGGGCGCTGGTGGTTCTGCTGGTGGTGGTGATGCTGGCGCTGCCGGCCTTGGCCCACCACCAGCGCACCCAGCACGTGAACCGCACCGCCAAGGGCTGGCCGCTGGCGCCCTTCGTGCTGCAGGACCACCAGGGCGCGCCGTTGACCGAGGCACGCCTGCGCGGCCAGTGGACCTTCGTGCTGCTGGGCGACACCCGCTGCGGCGCGCCCTGCGCCGAGGTGCTGGGCGTGCTGGCCGGCGTGCGCCAGCGCATCGCGCGCACCGAGGCGCTGAAGACCACGCAGGTCATCTTCCTCTCGCTGGACCCGGCGCACGACACGCCGGGGCAGCTGCGCAGCTACCTGGCCGAGTTCGAACCGGCCTTCATCGGCGCCACCGGCCCCGAGGCGGTGCTGCGGCAGGTGGTGGACGACCTCGCGCTGGCCCGCGACACGGCGCAGGCCGCCAACGATCACCGCGGCGCGCTGGTGCTGATAGGCCCGGACGCGATGCTGCGGGTCGAGTACCTGCCGCCCTACGACATCAAGCTGCTGACGGCCGATTACATGATCACGCGCTCGCGGCGCTGAGCGCCCGCCACGCCGCGGCGCACGGTGCCGGGCGCCTGTGCTTCAATGGGCCAGGCTGGCAATGCCCACGGGGCCGCCGCGATAGTACGAACTCTCTTGGAACAGCGCTTGACCCACCCCACAGCCCGGCCGGAAGCCCCGTCCGTCGCCCCGTCTGTTGCCCTTTACTGGGACTTCGAAAACCTCCACGCCGGCCTGGCCGAAGCGCGCTTCGGCGAGGGCTTCTACGGCAAGCCCGACGGCCGCTTCAAGGTGCAGGAGCCGCTGATCGACGTGCAGGCCGTGCTCGACCTGGCGGCCTCGTTCGGCCCGGTCGCGATCAACCGGGCCTATTGCAACTGGCAGTACTTCGGCCGCTACCGCGACGCGCTGCTGCAGGGCAGCATCGAGCTGGTGCAGCTCTTCCCGCCGGGTGCTTCGGCCAAGAACGGCGCCGACATCCGGCTCTGCCTGGACGCGGTCGAAGACCTCGGCCGCTGGTCCCACATCGGCACCGTGATCATCGTCGGCGGCGACAGCGACTTCATGCCCGTGGCGCAAAAAATCCGGGCCACCGGCCGCCGGCTGGTGGGCGTGGGCACGCGCAAGAACACCAACCGGCATTGGGCCGTGAGCTGCCACGAGTTCCGCTACTACGACGAGCTTGCGGCCGAGCCGCCGGCAGACGTGGCGGCCCGCAGCGGCGCCGCCTGAGAGCCTGAGCGGCGACCGCCAGCGAGCGCCGCTCAGCGCCGCGCCAGCCGCAGCCTCACACCGCCCTTGGGCCTCAGCGTCACGTTGAGCACCGGCTCGCAGGCAGGCGAGCCGGCCGGCAGCGCCAGCGTGTAGCGCTGCAGCAGCAGCGCCGCCACCAGCGTCATCTCAAGCATCGCAAAGTGCTGGCCTATGCAGACCCGCGGGCCGGCGCCGAAGGGCATCCAGGCGCCGCGCGGCGGCGGGGGCGCACCGGGCAGGAAACGCTCAGGGCGGAAGGCCTCGGGATCGTCGAACGAGCGGGCATCGCGCTGCACCACCCACGGCGTGATGCGCAGCAGCGCCCCGGCCGGTATCGGCCAGTCGCCGAGCGTGATCGCCGCGGTCGTGCGCGCGTCATCAGCGCGGCCACCGGCGGGTACAGGCGCAGCGCCTCTTTCAGCGTGGCGGTGAGCCAGGGCAGGGCGGCGAGATCTTCCGGGCCGGGCGGGCGGCCGGCCAGCACGGCGTCCACCTCGGCCCGCGCGCGCTGCGCGGCCGCCGGGTGTTCGGCCAGCAGGCGGCTCCACCAGAGCAGGGCAGTGGCGCTGGTCTCGTGGCCGGCCTGGAAGCTCACCATGCACTGGTCATACACCTCGGCCTCGCTGAGCGCCGCGCCGCTGGCCTCGTCGCGCAGCGCCAGCAGCATCGCCAGCAGGTCTTGCTGCGGCGCCTGCAGGCCGGCGCTGCGGCGGGCCAGGATGTGGCGCGCCACCAGCCCGCGCAGCAGGCGCAGCGCCCGGCGCTTGGCGGCCTTGCCGGGCAAGGGCAGCCAGTCGGGCAGGGTCATGGGCCAGAACATCTCGCGCATCGCGCCCTCGGAGAGCACCTGCACGGCGGCGGCCGCGTCGCTGGCGTCGCGCGGTGCACGGCTGCTGAAGAGGGTGCGCAGTATCACGTCCATGGTCACGCGCGTCAGCAGCGCGTCCATGTCGACCAGCGCCTCCGCCTGGCCGGCGGGCACCGCACTGTCCAGCGCCTCCAGCGCGGCCTCGCTCATCAGCGCCGCGTAGCCCGCCACCCGGCGCGGCGTGAAGGCCGGCTGCAGCATGCGGCGCTGGCGCTGCCAGGTAGCCCCCTCGGTGACCAGCACGCTCTGGCCGAAGACCTGCTCGAAGACCTCGATGCCGCGCTCCCAGCGCACCAGGTGCGCCGCGTGGTCCACCAGCGCGCTGCGCACCAGCTCCGGTGCGAACACGTCGTAGGCCCGCTCGCGCCCCAGGCGCATGTGGGTGAGGTCGCCATGCTCGCGCTGTAGCGCGGCGGTGAAGCCGATGTAGTCGGCGCGCATCGCGCGCAGCAGCGGCAGGCCCCACCAGCGGGCGGGTGGGCCGGGCGGCTGCCGTGGCGCGAGCGGGTTGGCGGGGTCGCCGGCCGGCGTGCTGCGGAGGTGAGAAGCGGGAGTCATTGCCGGCATGCTGCGCGCAAACCGCCGCGGCGTCTTGAACGAATGCGACATCGTGAGGGCATGCCCCGCTCATGCAGGCCGGCCAGCCCGCGCCACGCCCGGCCGCAGCTGCGCTCTGGCAATGAAACCCCTGTGGGCGCTCTTGGATGCCAGATCGTCCCGATCTGGACTAAAATCCGTCTCATACTGGACATCTGGAGCAAGCCATGTCGTCGCTGGTCGAAAAAGCAGGCGCCTACGAGGCGGCCGCAGCCGCTGAAGCGGCGAGTGCGCTGCGCCGCAGCGCCGGCTCCGCCATCGTGTACCACCGCAACGTCGGGGTCGATGCCTATGTGCGGGCGGTCGCCGGCGCCACGCCGATGGAGCGGGTGGAGATCGAGCGGCAGGGCGTGCAGGGCACTTTCATCAAGGACCTCTCCAAGCGCATGGCGGTGCCCACCTCGCGCATCTTCTCTATCCTGGGCGTGCCCAAGGCGACCGCCGAGAAGAAGGCCGCCGCCGGCGAGCGCGTGGCCGGCAGCGGCGGCCAGGCGGCGGTCGGCATGATCCGGCTGCTCGGCATCGCCCAGGAGATCGTGGACAACAGCACGGCCCCCGAGGCGCGCGACTTCGACGCCGCCAAGTGGCTGGGCCAGTGGATAGAGCGGCCCCAGGCCGCGCTCGGCGGGCGCCGGCCGGCCGACCTGCTGGACACGCCCACCGGCGTCGAGGTCGTCGCCAGGCTGCTCGGCGCGATCGAGAGTGGCGCCTATCAATGAACCCGGCTTGAAGCTCTGGCGCATCGCGGCCGAGACCCGCCACTACAAGGCCGACGACCTGAGCGGCGCCGGCGCGGCCAAGAGCCCGGGCCGGTGGAACGACCACGGCGAGGCGGTCATCTACACCGCGCCCACCATCGCCATCGCGGTGCTGGAGACGGCCGCCCACATCGACGACGCCGGGCTGCCGCTGAACCGCTACCTGGTGGAGCTCGACGTGCCGGACGAGGTCTGGGCGGCCCGCGAGCAGATCGCCCCGGCCGCCTTGCCCCCGACCTGGGCCGCCATCCCGGCCGGCCGCGCGAGCGTGAAGACCGGCTCGGCCTGGCTGGCCTCCGGCCGCTCGGCGATCCTGCTGGTGCCCTCCGTGGTGGTGCCGGAGGAGCAGGCCGCGCTGATCAACCCCAAGCACCCGGCCAGCCAGGGGATCACGGCGAGGGTGGTGCGCTTGTTTGAGTACAACCGCCTGTTCAGGATCCGGTAGAACAACCGGCTTGCGCGACGATGCCCACCCCCGGCGGCCGTTCAGCGCCCGCTCACCGCCCGGACAGCGACAGGCCGAAGATGGTCCCGGCGGAGTTGTCGCCGCCCAGTGTGGTGGTGCCGATCAGGCTGTCGGCGCCGACCTGCAGCACCGGGCCCGAGGGCGCGCTGCCGTCAGGACCGCCGAAGGCGTGCAGCATCCGGTAGCTGCCGTCGGTGCCGAACCGGAACACCGTGCCGCTGAAGGCCGGGCCTCCGCTCTGCGTGGTGCCGTAGAGCGCGCCGTCGCTGCCGAGAATCATCGCGGCAGCGGGCAGCGCCCCGGTGGCATAGCTGAAGGTGTGCAGCTTGCGGAACGCGCCCTGACGCGAAATGCGGTAGAGCGTGCCGACGTTCTCGATGCCACCGCCGCTGGTGTTGCCATAGAGCGCGCCGTCGCTGCCCTGGACGAGGGCGGCGACGGGCGCGTAGCCATCGAGATCGCTGGCGTCGAACGAATGGAGGATACGGACCGTGGCGCCGCCGCCGGCCGGCGTGACCTGGTAGACGGTCCCGGCGCTGAACACACCACCCAGCGCCGTGGTGCCGTAGAGCTTGCCGTCGCTGGCCTGTATCACCGGCGCACGCGGCGACGCGCCGTCGGCCGCGCTGGCGCCGAATGCGTGGACCACCTTCACCTCGCCGGCAGGCGTCATGCGGAACAGCGCGCCGTTGCGGTTTGTGCCGCCGTAGAAGAGCGTGCCGTAGAAGTTGCCGTCGTTCGCCAGCAGCAGGCCGCCGCTCGGCGTGGCCCCCTCGGCGGCGGCGGAGAAGCCGTGCACTACCGAGTAGCGGCCTTCGGTGTCGATCTTGAACACCGTGCCGCAGAACCCGCAGCGGCCGCCGGCGGAGGTGGTGCCGTACAGCGCGCCGTCGCTCCCCACGGTGAGATTGCCGACCGGCGTGTTGCCCCCGGTGGGGCCGAACGAATGGACGGTCGTCACCGTGCCGTCTGGCGTCATGCGGTAGACCGTGCCGACGTCGTTGCTGCCGCCGACTTGCGAAGTGCCGTAGAAGTTGCCGTCCGGAGCGCGCACCAGCCCGGCGAAAGGCTGCGCGCCGCCGGTGCTGGGGTCCGTACCGCCGTTGAAGCTGTGCAGGCTGTTGAAGGCGGGGCCGTCGGCCGCATGGGCGGCGGCGGCGAAGCCGACGGCGGCGACCGCCCACCGCAATGACACGTGCAACGATGCTGTTAGAGAGACCAAAGCGAAGCTCCTTGATGAAGGTCAAAAGATGACTGCAGGAGCTAGCATATTGCTCGCTTTGCCGCAAAATTATGTTTCCATATTTATCACATGATCGCTTGATGAAAATCAGGAAGCGCGCGAGTTCCGCTTCCCAGGTCCGGCCAGCCCCTGGGGGCGGTCAGTCGATCTGCAGGTACACGCGCTCCCCGTCGACCTTCACCGGGTAGCTGCGAAGCGCTTCGGTGACCGGCGCACAGGTCGGCTTGCCGTCGCGAACGTCGAACTTGCCCTGGTGCAGCGGG
>DATHWJ010000519.1:0-11364 GCA_035460745.1 Ideonella sp.
GCCTGCGCGGCGCGGCCGGGTCGGTGTCGACCAGGCACCACTGCAGGTAGGCCGGCATGTGGGCGAGCAGGCCGCGCACCACAGGCCCCATGCGCAGCGTGACGAAGGCGACCCCGCGCAGTGCCGCACGGCGCCGCGCCGGCTCCGGCGTGGCTGTGCTCTCGTAGACCGCGCGGTAGATCACCACGCCGGTTTCGTCGCCACCGCTCTCCTGCGTCAGCACGAAGCCGGCCGACGCTGCCGGGGCGTCGCCCAGCGTCGCCCGGCCTATCGCTGCCCGGGCCGCCGGGATGGACAAGGTGTTCACGCCCAGCGCGCGGCGGTTGGGCTCCAGCGGCAGGATGTGGCGTATCGCCACGACGTCGTCATCGCCGGCCGTCAGGCCGGGCGCGGCGTCGGCGCGCTCGAAGACCCGGTAGCCCGGCATGCCGTCCGCCTGCGCCTCGGCCTCGAAGGGGGCGAGCTGCGCCTTCGCCACGCGCCGGCTGAAGCCCACCGCCAGCAGGTCCGACGGCGGCCGCAGCCAGACCTCCGAGGCGGCCTGCATCTCGGCCTGCGTCACCTGCTCGGAGCCGATGAACAGCGAGCGCGTGGCCTCCAGCGCGTAGACCGGTGCGCGCAGCCCGCTCTCCAGCGCGTCGGCCGCCTGGCTGGCATCGCGCTCGAAGACCCCCAGGCCACGCCGCCAGTCGCCGCCCGCCACCGTCAGCATCGCCAGCGTCAGCACGGTGGTGACGACCAGCAGCGGCAGCGCGACCGTCAGGCGCCGCGGCACCCACAGCTCGCGCGGCCGGCCTATCACCGTCAAGACGATGGGCGTGCCGATCAGCACGCCCAGCGCGTCGCCCGACCACCAGGTCAGCGCCGCGTAGAGGGCCCCGGTCGCCGGCACGCCATTGACGGCCCACAGGCTGAAGCCGGCCACCGTCGCGTTCACCAGGCAGGCCACCGCCGCGCCCCACAGGCACAGCCCCAGCGCGTCGCGCGGCTCGGCCAGCGAACCCGGCCCGCTGAGCTTGCGCCGCATCAGCCAGGCCCCGGCGGCCGCCTGCGCTGTCGCCCCCGCCGCGATCAGGACCGCCCCGGCCAGTGCCGCCCCCGGCTGCAGCCCATGCGGATCGCTCAGCACGGCCGCCACGATGAGCGAGCCCAGCGCGACGCCCGGCAAGGCCGCCCGCCCGTACACCAGCACGCTCGCCAGCGCCACCCCGGCGGCCGGGTACAGCGGCGCCGCGTAGCCCGGATGCGCCGCCAGCCACAGCGCCATCTGCCCCGTCAGCACATAGGCAAGTGCGGTCAGCAGGGCCGGGGCGTAGCGGGTGGCGAGTGGGGGTACAGGCATACAGCAGGGGACGGGGCCGGGCTCGGGCGGCCCAGGGAGCTCGGCGCGACGCTAACACCGTGCGGCCTGGGCCGCGGGTGGTTTCGGCGGTCCCATCGCCGCCGCTTGGAACCTACACGTTGAACAGGAAGTGCAGCACGTCCCCGTCCTTGACCACGTACTCCTTGCCTTCCGCGCGCATCTTGCCGGCGTCCTTCGCGCCCTGTTCGCCGCGGTACTTGATGAAGTCGTCGTAGTTGATGGTCTGGGCGCGGATGTAGCCGCGCTCGAAGTCGGTGTGGATCACGCCGGCCGCCTGCGGGCCGGTGTCGCCGATGTGGATGGTCCAGGCGCGCACTTCCTTGACGCCGGCGGTGAAGTAGGTCTGCAGGCCGAGCAGCGAGAAGGCGGCGCGGATCAGGCGGTTCAGGCCCGGCTCGTCCTGGCCCATCTCGGCCAGGAACATCGTGCGGTCTTCGTCGCCCATGTCGGCCAGCTCGGCCTCGGTCTTGGCGCAGATCGCCACCACCGGGGCGTTCTGCCTGGCGGCGTACTCTTTCAGCCGGTCCAGGAAGGGGTTGTTCTCGAAGCCGTCCTCGGCCACGTTGCCGACGAACATCGCCGGCTTGGCGGTGATCAGGCAGAGCGGCTTCAGGATGACTTGCTCTTCCTTGCTGAAGGCGATGCCGCGCACCGGCTTGGCTTCGTCCAGCGCGGCCTGGCACTTTTGCAGCACGTCCACCAGCTTGGCGGCTTCCTTGTCGTTGCCGGAGCGGGCGGCCTTGAGCGAGCGGTGCAGGGTCTTCTCGACCGTGGCGAGGTCGGCCAGGCAGAGCTCGGTCTGTATCACCTCGATGTCGGAGATCGGGTCGACCTTGCCGGCGACGTGGATCACGTTGTCGTCTTCGAAGCAGCGCACCACGTTGACGATCGCGTCGGTCTCGCGGATGTGCGAGAGGAACTGGTTGCCCAGGCCTTCGCCCTTTGAGGCGCCGGCCACCAGGCCCGCGATGTCGACGAATTCGACGATCGCCGGCACCACGCGCTCCGGGCTGACGATCTCGGCCAGCGCCGCCAGCCGCGGGTCGGGCAGCTCGACGATGCCGACATTCGGCTCGATGGTGCAGAACGGGTAGTTCTCGGCGGCGATGCCGGCCTTGGTCAAGGCATTGAACAGGGTGGACTTGCCGACATTGGGCAGGCCGACGATGCCGCACTTCAGGCTCATGGGGAAACTTTCGGGGAAAAGAAGCAAAACGACGCGCTCATGACAGCCCGTGCGGTGACAGGGCCGGCGCGCCGCCGAACCAGGCATTTTAGGTCGGCTGCCTACAATTGCAGCGATGAACGGCTTCGACGTGCGCATCCTGGGCTCCGGCATCGTGAGCCGCTGCATCGCGCTGCTGCTGGCGCGCCAGGGCTTGCGGGTCGCCTTGCAGAGCCGGCCGCGGCCGGCGGCGCAGAGCGGGCCGGACGTGCGCGCCTATGCGCTGAACCCGAGCTCGGTCGCGCTGCTGGGCGCGCTGAAAGCCTGGGACACGCTGCCGGCCGACGCCCGCACCGGCGTGTTCGACATGCATGTGGAGGGTGACGCGCACGGTGCGCAGATCGACTTCTCCGCCTGGTCGCAGACGGTGCCTGCGCTGGCCTGGATCGTCGATGCGGCGGCGCTGGAGCAGGTGCTGGAGACGGCGGCCGGCTTTTCGCCCGGCATCACGCTGCAGGCCGAGCCGGCGGCGGCCCCGCTGTCGCTGGTCGCCGAGGGCAAGGCCTCCGAGCTGCGCGAGCGGCTGGGCGTGGGCTTCGAGCGGCATGCCTATGGCCAGCGCGCGGTCGCGGCCCGGCTGGTGGCCGACCGGCCGCACGGCGGCGTGGCGCGGCAGTGGTTCCGCTCGCCGGACATCCTGGCGCTGCTGCCTTTCGACCGGCCCGAGGCCCATGTCTCCTACGGCCTGGTCTGGTCGCTGCCCGAGGCGCAGGCCGAACGCTGGCTGGCCGCCTCGGCCCCCGAGTTCGAAGCCGCCTTGGACGAAGCCACCGGCGGCGCGGCCGGCCGGCTGCGCCTGGGCAGCGAGCGCGCGGCCTGGCCGCTGGCGATAGGCCGGGCCAGCGCCGTCGCCGGCCCGGGCTGGGCGCTGCTGGGGGACGCGGCCCACGTGGTGCACCCGCTCGCCGGCCAGGGCCTGAACCTCGGCCTGGCCGACGCCGCCGCGCTGGCCGAGGTGCTGGCCGCGCGCGAGAGCTGGCGCCCGCTCGGCGACGAGGCCCTGCTCAGGCGCTACGCCCGGCGCCGCGCCAGCGCCACCTGGGCGATGGCCCAGGCCACCGATGGTTTATGGCAGCTTTTCGCGGCCGATAGCCCGGCGCTCAGGGAACTTCGCAACCGCGGCATGAGTCTCGTCAACCACATGGCGCCGCTGAAGCGCTGGCTGACGGCGCGCGCGCTCGATGCATGAACGGACGCTGCTGGCAGCGCCGGACCCCAACCCACCAGGATCTCCGATGAAGACCCCCCGCACCCGGCCCGCCGGCCTGCCGCTCGCCCTGCTCGCCGCGTTGCTCTGCGCCGGCAGCTTCCCCGCCTCGGCCGACGAAGCAGCGATCCGCAAGAACCTCGCTGACCACATGCCCAGCCTGCCCAAGATCGACGAGGTCAGCAAGACCGCGATACCCGGCATCTACGAGCTGCGCATGGGCACCGACCTGCTCTACACCGACGAAAACGGCAACTTCCTGATCGAAGGATCGGTCTTCGACATCCGCAACAAGGTCGACCTGACCAAGGCGCGCATCGACAAGCTCACCGCGATCGACTTCGCCGCGCTGCCGCTGAAGGATGCGATGGTCGGCAAGCAGGGCAACGGCAGCCGCAAGCTGGTGATCTTCGCCGACCCGAACTGCGGCTACTGCAAGCGCATCGAGCGCGACCTGCTGGCCGTCAAGGACGTGACGGTCTACACCTTCCTGATCCCCATCCTGGGGGCCGACTCGGTCACCAAGTCGCGCGACATCTGGTGCGCCAAGGACTCGCAGGCGACCTGGCGCTCCTGGATGATCGACGGCGCGACCCCGCCGAAGATGATGGCCAAGTGCGACACCGCCGCGCTCGACCGCAATCTCGAGCTGAGCCGCAAGTACAAGATCACCGGCACGCCGGCCGTGGTGTTCGAGGACGGCACCCGCGTGCCGGGCGCGATCGCGACGGACAAGATCGAGAAGCAGCTCGTCGCGTCGGCGGCGGCGAACAAGAAGAACTGAGGCGCGGGCCGCCCCAGCCGCCTGAGGACCGCCTCACCCGGCTGGCGGCGGCCCGGCCAACCACCGCGCCAGGCCGCGCGTGATGTCCCCCAGGCCCTCGACCAGGGCTGCCAGCGGCGCCCGCACCAGGGCGCCGGCAGCGTCGGCGCGCAGCGCACCCTCCAGCTCGGCCGCCTGGGTGTGGATGCCGGCCGCGCCTATGGCCAGGCTGGCGCCGCCCAGCGAGTGCAGCTCGCGGCGCAACTGGGCCAGCGCCTGCGGCGTGCCCGGCGCGGCCTGCCAGGCCGCTGCCGCCGCCAGGCCCGGGCCGTAGAGCTCGGCGAACTTGCCCAGCACGCGCCGGTAGGCTTCGCGGTTGCCGGCGAAATAGGCCAGGCCGCGCTCGGCGTCTATGCCTTGCACCGCCAGCCAGGGGCCAGGCTCCGGCGGCGCTTGCGGGGGGGCCGGGAGGGGCGCGGCCAGCGCGTCGCCGGCGCGTGCCTGCTTCGAGACGGCGGGCAGCCAGCGCGAGAGGGTCTCGAAGAGCACCGTCGGCACCACCGGCTTGCCCACGTGGTCGTTCATGCCGGCGGCCAGGCAGGCCGCGCGGTCCTCGCCGAAGGCGTTGGCCGTCATCGCGATGATGGGGATGTCGCCCAGGCCGGGCAGCCCGCGTATCAGGCGGCTGGCCTGCAGGCCGTCCATCTCGGGCATTTGCATGTCCATCAGGATCAGGTCGTAGAGGCCGCTGCGCGCCATCTCGACGGCCTGTCCGCCCGTCTCCGCGATGTCGGCCTGCAGGCCGGCCGCGCGCAGCAGCTCGATGCCCACCTCCTGGTTGACCGGGTTGTCCTCGGCCAGCAGCACGCGGGCGCCGCGCTGGGTGGCGCGCAGCTGCCAGTCGGCCAGCAGGTCGCGGGTCGCGCGGGCGGCCGCGGCGGGGCGGCCGAAGGGCTGGGTCTCGACCAGCAGCTGCAGCAAGTGGTCGTGCAGGGTCGAGTGCGAGATCGGCTTCTCCAGCACGCAGGCCACGCCCAGCGCCAGTGCGTCGCGCCGCATCGCGTCGTCGTTGGCGGCGCTGACGATCATCATCGGCGGGGCCTTGGCGCCGCTGCCGTGGCTCTGCGCGAGCAGCTCGCGGGCGGCTTCCAGGCCGTCCATGCCGGGCATCAGCCAGTCGAGCACGACGACCTGGTAGGGGTCTTGCCGCGCCTCGGCGGCGCGCGCCGCAGCCAGCGCTTCGGGCCCGGAGACGGCGGTGTCCACCCGCAGGCCGAGCTGGTGCAACATCGTCGACAGCGCCTCGCGGGCCTCGGGCAGGTCGTCCACCAGCAGCGCGTGCAGGTCGGACAGCAGGCCGTTCGCAGCGCGGGTGGCGGGGCTGCTCAGCGCCGGCGCCAGCCAGGCGGTGAACCAGAAGCGGCTGCCCACGCCGGGCTCGCTCTCGACCCCGGCCTCCCCACCCATCAGCTGCGCCAGGTGGCGCGTGATCGCCAGGCCCAGGCCGGTGCCGCCGTAGCGCCGGGTGGTCGAGCTGTCGGCCTGCTCGAAGGCGTCGAACAGGCCGGCCAGGCGGTCGGGCGGGATGCCGATGCCGGTGTCGCGCACCTCGAAGCGCACGTGCAGCCGCTCGTCGCGGCGCTCCAGCAGCTCGCCGCGCAGCATGATGGAGCCGCGCCGGGTGAACTTGACCGCATTGCCCAGCAGGTTGACCAGCGCCTGCGAGAGGCGCGTCGCGTCGCCGTGCAGCGTGCGCGGCAGGCCGTCGGTGTCTATCACCAGCTCCAGGCCCTTGTCGCGCGCCGTGCCGGCCACCAGCGCGCAGCTGCGCGAGAGCATGGTGTCGAGCGAGAAGTCGAGCGCCTCCAGCGTCAGCTTGCCGGACTCGATCTTGGAGAGGTCCAGGATGTCGTTGATGACCTCCAGCAGGTGCTGCGCCGCGTCGAGGATCTTGGCCAGCCGGTCGCGGCTCTGCGGGTCGGGGCTGTCGCGCTGCAGCAGGTGGCTCAGGCCGACGATCGCGTTCATCGGCGTGCGTATCTCGTGGCTCATGTTGGCCAGGAACGAGCTCTTGGCGCGTGCCGCCGCCTCGGCGCGGTCGCGCGCGTCGGTCAGCTCCCGGTTCATGGCCTGCAGGCGCAGCTCGGCCTGCTTCAGCTCGGTCACATCGCTGGCGATGAAGAAGTAGCCGCGCACCTCGCCGTGGCGCCAGTCCGGCAAGCGGGAGGTCCAGAAATGGCCCTGGCGACCATCGCCGCCGCTCATGGGCGCCAGCATCTCGACCGCTTCGCCGGCCAGCACCCGCTGGCTCAGCGGCGGCGGCTCGTCGGTCATCGGGGTCGCGATGAACTCGTCCAGACGCTGGCCTATCACCTCCTCGCGCTGGCGGCCGAACCAGCCCAGCCAGGCCCGGTTGGCGAAGCGCACCCGCAGCTCGCGGTCCACGTAGGCCAGCAGCGTGGGCTGGTTGTCGGTGATGGTCTGCGCGAAGGTCTCGGACTCGATGCGCGCGTCTATGGCGCGCTGCAGCGCGGCGGTGCGCTCGGTCACCAGCTCCTGCAGGTGGTGGCGGTGGCGTTCCAGCTCGTCCGCCAGGCGCTTGCGCTCGGTGACGTCGCGCATGACGCCCAGCACCGCTGGCCGGCCCTGGTAGTTGGCCCGGCTGGCCACCAGCTCCAGTGACAGGCGCTCGCCATCGCGGCGCAGGAAACCCACCTCGTAGGCGCGCTGCGGCTCCGCGCCACCGCCCAGGCGCTGCTCGAAGCGCTCGTTCCACAGCGCCAGCATCTCGGGGACCACCACGCGCTCGAACGGCAGCCCGATGAACTCGCCGGTCTCGTAGCCCAGCATCGCCGGCAGGCTGGCGTTGGCGTAGGCGAAGCGGTAGTCCTGTGCGATGAAGACGCCGTCGGCCAGCGCGTTCATCAGCGTCAATGTGTTCGATTCGCTGCCGATCAGCGCCGCCTCGACGCGCCGCCGCTCGGTGATGTCGGCGAACGACACGACGGCCCCGCTGGGCGCGCCCGAGACCGGGTCGTGCAGCGGTTCAGCATTGACGTTGAACCAGATCACCGCGCCGGTCTCGGTGACCTCGCCCAGCAGCGCGTTGCGGCGCGCTTCACCGGTGGCCAGCACCTGCGCGACCGGCCATGCGGCGGGGTGCAGCGGCGCGCCGTCGGCGGCTATCGGGTGCCAGTCGGCCAGGTCGAGCGCCTGCATCTCTTCAAGGCTGCGGCGCAGCAGGCGCTCGGCCGAGGGGTTGCAGCCGCGCACCCGGCCTTCGGCGTCGAAGATCACCACGCCTTCGCTGAGGGCGCAGACCATGGTGTGGTACTGCGCCTCGCGCTCGCGCAGCGCCGCCGCCGTCTTGCGGTGGGCCGCGGCCTCCTGCTCGCGGCGCCAGGCGCCGCGGCTGGCGCGCAGCGCGGTCACGAACAGTGCCGCCATCATCAGCAGCGAGACGCCGAGCTCCCAGCGCAGCCCCTTGCTGACCCGCGCCTCGCTGGCCTGCAGCGCATCGCGCAGGGCGGCCTGCAGCGGTGCGCTGCGCTCGTCCAGCTGCATCAGGCGCTCGCGCAGCGGCGCATGGCTCTCCTGCGCGGCGGGCGGCCCGCCGTGCAGCGACTGCTGCCAGGCCAGTTCGAGCTGGCCGATCTGCTGGGCGATGCCGGCCGCTGCTTGCAGCGGCAACAGGCCGGGCGGCGCGGCCGCGAGCTTGGCAAAGGCGGTGCGAGCCTGGGCCAGCTGCTGCAGGCCTTGTTCGCTGGGCTCGCTGCCTGGGCTGCCGTCGCTGGGGAACTGGGCCGCCATGCGCACCAGGGTGGCGCGTGCATCGTTGATGTCGCGGGCGAACCGGCGGTCCTGCGTCAGCTGGGAACGCTGGCCCATCTGCCAGACAGTGGTCAGCGCACTGACCACCGCCAAGGCCAGCGCCGCGGCCCAGAGCCAGCGGCGCGTCGGCGCGCCTTCATCGTTGTTGTTCGAGGAAACCCGTCGGTGTACTGCCATTGTCCTGCCCATGCGAGCAGGCTCGTTGGCCTGCCGTTTGTGCACCAGCATGGGGGAGATCGCCCACCCGCACAACCTGACAAGGTTGACATGTCACGGCGGGCTCGCCGCCGGCACGCGGGCCTCGTGGTTGACGTCGAGGCGGGTGGCCGTCACAAGCGGTGACAATCGGCGCATGAACACGTCGCTGCCCCTCTCCAAGCCCCCTGAAGCGCAGGAGCCCTCCCAGTCGGCCGCCCGCTTCGCGTATGTGGGCTTGATACCCTTCGTGCTGGGCGCGGCCCTGGTCTGGCTGGTGCATGCCGAGGTGCGGCCCGACGTCACGCTCGCGCTGGCCGGCTATGCGGCGGCCACCGTCGCTTTTCTGGGTGGAGTGCACTGGGGCCTGGCGATGCGCCCGGAGGCACCCGGCCCGCGCTCCTTCGGCTGGGCGGTGGTGCCGCCGCTGGCCAGCAGCGTCGCCATCCTGATGCCGGCCTATGCCGGGCTGGTGGTGCTGGGCGCGATGCTGGTGGTGTGCTATCTGGTCGACCGGCGGCTGTATGTCGAGAAGGGCCTGGCACACTGGCTGACGCTGCGGTTCCGGCTCAGCGTGGTCGCCGCCTTCTGTTGTTTCCTGGCCGCCGCCGGCATCTGAGCTCATGATCCTCTACCGTATCGACGTCGCCGACGCCTCGGCCCACCGCTTCCAGGTCACGCTGACCCTCCCGGCTCCGGCGGCAGAGCAGGTGCTCAGCCTGCCGGTCTGGATCCCGGGCAGCTACATGGTGCGCGAGTTCGGCCGCCACCTCAGCCGGCTCAGCGCCAGCCAGGGCAAGCACGAGCGCCCACTGCAGCAAGTGGACAAGACCACCTGGCGTGTCGCCTGCCAGGGCAGCGCGGCGCTGACCCTGCGCTACGAGGCCTATGCCTTCGATCCCTCGGTGCGCACCGCGTTTCTGGACGACAGCCGAGGCTTCTTCAACGCCACCAGCCTGTGCCTGCGCGTGCACGGCCGCGAGGAAGAGGCGCACCAGGTGCAGATCGGCGCACTGCCCAAGGGCTGGGCGGTCGGCACCGCGATGGCGCCGTTGGCGGGCCAGAAGCAGCGCTACGAGAGCGCCGACTACCACGAGCTGGTCGATCACCCCTTCGAGCTGGGCCGCTTCTGGCGCGGCGAGTTCGAGGCCGGCGGCGTGCCGCACGAGTTCATCGTGGCCGGCGCCTGGCCGGGCTTCGACGGCGAGCGGCTGCTGGCCGACACGCAGCGCATCTGCGCAGCCCAGATAGCCTTCTGGCACGGCAAGCGCAAGCCGCCGTTCGGCCGCTACGTCTTCATGCTCAATGCCGTCGAAGACGGCTACGGCGGCCTGGAGCACCGCGCCAGCACCGCGCTGATCGCCAACCGGCGCGACCTGCCGCGCCTGGGCGTCAAGGCGGCCAGCGAGGGTTACCTGACGCTGCTGGGCCTGGTCAGCCACGAGTACTTCCACACCTGGAACGTCAAGCGCCTGAAGCCGGCCGAGTTCATGCGCTACGACTACACGCGCGAAAACTACAGCCAGCTGCTCTGGTTCTTCGAGGGCTTCACCTCCTACTACGACGACATGATGCTGCTGCGCGCCGGCCTGATCGACGCGCCGCGCTACCTGAAGCTGATCTCGCGCACCGTCAACGGCGTGGCGGCCACGCCCGGCCGGCGCGTGCAGAGCGTGGCCGAGGCCAGCTTCGACGCCTGGGTCAAGTACTACCGGGCCGACGAAAACACCCCCAACGCCACCGTGAGCTACTACACCAAGGGCTCGCTGGTGGCGCTGCTGCTGGACCTGCGGCTGCGCGCCGCCGGCAAGGGCACGCTGGACGACCTGATGCGCACGCTGTGGAAAGACGCGCCCGGCGGCGCACTGACCGAGGCGCTGGTCTTCGACCGCGTGGCCGCGCAGGGCGGCCAGGCCTTGAGCGATGAGCTGGCCGGCTGGGTGCATGGCCGCGACGAGCTGCCGCTGGGCGTCGCGCTGAACGCCGCCGCGGTGCAGATCGACTTCGAGCCGGTCGGCTTCGGCGCCGCGCTGGGCCTCAAGCTCAGCGAGGGGCCGGTGACCGGCGTGCAGGTCAAGGCGGTGCTGGCCGGCGGCCCGGCAGCGGCGGCCGGGATCTCGGCCGGCGACGAGTTGCTGGCGGTCGATGGCTGGCGTTTTCGCCGCCTCGACGAAGCCAACCAGTGGGTGGTGGCCGGCCAGGCCTTCGAGCTGCTGCTGGTGCGCCAGCAGCGCATCCGCACGCTGCGCGTGACGCCCCAGGCCGACGGCGAACTGGGCCGCCAGGTGAATCTCGCGCCCATGGCCCAGCCGGCGGCCGGCCCCAAGGCGGTGCGCCTGGCCTGGCTCGGCCAGTAGGCCGCCCGCCACGCGGATGCCTCCGCCCGCGCCCCGCCCGTCTGGCCGCCGTCTCGCCGCTGCGGCGCTGCTGGTGGGGGTGACGCTGGTGCACGGGCTGCTCGGCCTGGAGCTGGGCGAGAACCGCCTGGGCGAGGGCGCGGCGGACCGGGCGCCCAAGGCGATAGACGTGGCCTTCGTGCGCGAGCTGTCTCCCAGCCTGCCGCCGGTGGCCGTGGCGACGGCCCCGGTGCTGGCGCCGACCGCCCGCGTGATCCCGGCGGAGCCCGCGGCCTCGGCGGTCAAGGCGGAGAAGGCAAAAAAGGACGAGCCGGCCGCGGAACCCCGGAAGCCCGAGCCGGCAGCCGATCCCGAACCCACACCGCTGCCCCTGCCTGAACCCGCGCCGGTGGTGGCCGAGGCACCCGCCCCCGCGAGTGCGCC
>DATHWJ010000520.1:0-13210 GCA_035460745.1 Ideonella sp.
GCGCTCGGCCACCCGCTCGGCCGTGAAGCCGAAGTGCTTGAAGAGCTGCCCGGCCGGTGCCGATTCGCCGAAGCGATCCAGGCCCACGACGTCGCCGTCCTCGCCGACCCACTTCCACCACAGGCCGGTGCTGCCGGCCTCGATCGCCAGCCGGGGCAGGTGGCGCGGGATGGCGTCGGCGCGGTAGAGCGCGTCCTGCCGCTCGAAGACGTCCATGCAGGGCATGGAGACCACGCGCGCCGGCACGCCCAGCTCGGCCAGCAGCGCGGCGGCCGCCAGCGCCAGGCCCAGCTCCGAGCCGCTGGCGATCAGCGCGACGCGCTCGCCCAGCGGGCGGCGCAGCACGTAGCCGCCGCGCGCGATGCCGCCCAGCCGCTCCAGCTCGTCGCCCGCATGCGGCAGGGCCTGGCGCGTGAGGCACAGGCAGCTCGGGCCGTCGCCGCGGTTCAGCGCTTCGCGCCAGGCGACGGCCGTTTCGGTCGCATCGCCGGGCCGCCAGACGTCGACGCCCGGGATCAGCCGCAGGCTGCTGGCGTGCTCTATGGGCTGGTGGGTCGGCCCGTCTTCGCCCAGGCCTATGGAGTCGTGGGTGAAGACATAGACCACCGGCAGCTTCATCAGCGCCGACATGCGCACGCCGTTGCGCGCGTAATCGGAGAAGGTCAGGAAGGTGCCACCGAAGGGCCGGTAGCCGCCGTGCAGCGCCACGCCGTTCATGATGGCCGCCATGCCGAACTCGCGCACGCCGTAGTGCACGTGGTTGCCGGTGCCGCGGCCCTTGAGGCCCTGGTGGCCTTTCCAGTCGGTCAGGTTGGAGCCGGTCAGGTCGGCCGAGCCGCCCAGCAGCTCGGGCATCGCGGGGCCGACGTGCTGCAGCACGTCCTGCGAGGCCTTGCGGGTGGCCACCGCGGCGCGCTTGGCCTCGGCCTCGGCGCAGGCGGCCGCCAGCGCGGCGCTGGCTTCGGCGCTGGGCGCGCCGCCGGCAGTGCGGCGCAGCAGCTCGCCGGCCAGCGCCGGGAAGGCCTGGGCATAGGCCTCGAAGCGGGTCTGCCACTCGCTCTGGGCCGCGAGGCCGCGCTCGCTGGCGTCCCAGGCCTGCGCGATGGGGGCCGGCACCTCGAAGGGCGGGGCGGTCCAGCCCAGCGCGGCGCGGGTCAGCGCGATCTCGGCCTCGCCCAGCGCTTCGCCGTGCGCCTTGGCGGTGCCGGCACGGTTGGGCGAGCCCTGGCCGATGTGGGTCTTGCAGCAGACCAGCACCGGTTTGTCGGTGCTGGCACGGGCCTGCGCGATGGCCTGGTCGAGTGCCGCGAAGTCGTGGCCGTCCACGCCGCGCAGCACCGTCCAGCCGTAGGCTTCGAAGCGGGCCGGCGTGTCGTCGGTGAACCAGCCGGCGACCTCGCCGTCGATGGAGATGCCGTTGTCGTCGTAGAAGGCGACCAGCTTGTGCAGGCCCCAGGTGCCGGCCAGCGAGCAGGCCTCGTGGCTGATGCCTTCCATCAGGCAGCCGTCGCCGAGGAAGACGTAGGTGCGGTGGTCGATCACCGCATGGCCCGGCCGGTTGAACTCGGCCGCCAGCAGCTTCTCGGCCAGCGCCATGCCCACCGCGTTGCTGATGCCCTGGCCCAGCGGGCCGGTGGTGGTCTCGACGCCCGGGGTCACGTCGACCTCGGGGTGGCCGGGGGTCAGCGAGTGCAGCTGGCGGAAGCGCTTCAGCTCGTCCATAGGCAGCGCGTAGCCGCTCAGGTGCAGCAGCGCGTAGAGCAGCATCGAGCCGTGGCCGTTGGAGACCACGAAGCGGTCGCGGTCCAGCCAGCGCGGGTCGCCGGGGTTGTGGCGCAGGTGGTGGCGCCACAGGCTCTCGGCGATGTCGGCCATGCCCATGGGCATGCCCGGGTGGCCGGAGTTGGCGGCTTGCACCGCGTCCATCGCGAGGGCGCGGATGGCGTTGGCGCAGTGGGTGCGCAAGGAGGTGTCGGTCATGGTGGGGTTCCTCGCTGCCGCTCAGGCGCTCAAGGCTTTGCGGCGGCGTTCCACCAAGCGCAGGATCATCGGCGTGAAGATCAGCTGCATCGCCAGCTCCATCTTGCCGCCCGGCACCACCAGCGTATTGGCGCGCGACATGAAGGAGTCGTGCAGCATGCTGAGCAGGTAGGGGAAGTCGATGCCGTTGGGGTTGGCGAAGCGGATCACCACCAGGCTCTCGTCGGCGGTCGGGATGGTGCGGGCGATGAAGGGGTCGCTGGTGTCCACCACCGGCACGCGCTGGAAGTTGATGTGCGTGCGGGTGAACTGCGGGCAGATGTAGTGCACGTACTCGTTCATGCGGCGCAGGATCACGTCGGTCACCGCCTCGGTGGAGTAGCCACGCGTGGCCTTGTCGCGGTGGATCTTCTGTATCCACTCCAGGTTGATCACCGGCACCACGCCGATCAGCAGGTCGCAAAAGCGCGAGGCGTCGACCGTGTCGGTCTTGACCCCGCCGTGCAGGCCCTCGTAGAACAGCAGCTCGGATTGCGGCACGGCCTCCCAGGGCGTGAAGGTGCCCGGGGGCTGCTTGTACGGTGCGGCCTCGTCGGCGTCGTGCAGGTACTTGCGGCGCTGGCCGGTGCCGGTCTCGCTGTAGCTGCGGAAGAGGTCCTCCAGCTCGGCAAAGAGGTTGGCGTCTTCGCCGAAGTGGCTGAAGTGCGGCAGCCCCTTCTTCTCGGCGCTGGCCATCTCGACCTTCATCGCCTGGCGGTCGTAGCGGTGGAAGGAGTCGCCCTCGATGACGGCGGCGCTGACGTTCTCGCGCCGGAAGATGTTCTCGAAGGTACGGGTCACCGACGTGGTGCCGGCGCCCGAGGAGCCGGTGATCGCGATGATCGGGTGTTTGGTGGACATGGCGGATCTCTGACAAAGTTGACGAATGTGAAACCTCGGCGCGGGCACGCCCAAGCCAAGCAGTCACCACGGATCCGGCTCTGCCGGTCCGTAGGTGGCGCCCCCTCGGGGGGAGCGCCGCAGGCGCTTCGGGGGGGTTAGATGATCGCGAACAGCCCGCGTTTGCCGAACAGCGGCGAGTGGAAGGTGTCCAAGGGCTCTTCGCGGTGGTAGCTTTCGATGCGCTCGACCTCCTCGGCCGAGCCGAAGACAAAGCCGATGCGCTGGTGCAGCGACTCCGGCTGCAGCTCCATCAGCCGGCGCTGGCCGGTGCTGGCGCGGCCGTCGGCCTGCTCCACCAGGAAGGAGATCGGGTTGGCCTCGTAGAGCAGCCGCAGCCGGCCGGCCTTGCCGGCGTCCTTGTTGTCGCGCGGGTAGAGGAAGACGCCGCCGCGCATCAGGATGCGGTGCGTCTCGGCCACCAGCGAGGCGATCCAGCGCATGTTGAAGTCGCTGCCGCGCGGCCCCGTCTGCCCCGCCAGGCATTCGTCCACGTAGCGCTTCACGGCGGGCTCCCAGAAGCGGCTGTTCGAGGCGTTGATCGCGAACTCGCGCGTCTTGGCCGGGATGCGCAGGTTGGGATGGCTCAGCACCCATTCGCCGAGTTGCGGCTCCAGCGTGAAGGCGTGGGTGCCGGTGCCCAGCGTCAGCACCAGCATGGTCGAGGGGCCGTAGATCGCATAGCCTGCGGCCACCTGGCGCGTGCCGGGTTGCAGGAAGTCCTGCGGCTGCGCGTCCTCGCCCGGCGTGGCCGCCCGCACGACCGAAAAGATGCTGCCCACCGCGACGTTGACGTCGATGTTGGACGAGCCGTCCAGCGGATCGAACATCAGCAGGTACTTGCCGCGCGGGTACTTGGCAGGCAGCTGGTAGACCTCTTCCAGCTCCTCCGACACCATGCCCGCCACGTGGCCGCCCCACTCGTTGGCACGCAGGAACATCTGGTTGCTCAGCACGTCGAGGTGCTTCTGCTCCTCGCCCTGCACGTTGCCAGTGCCGGCGCTCCCCAGCACGTCGGCCAGCGCGCCCAGCGCGACCTTGCGCGAGATCGCCTTGCAGGCCAGCGAGACGTCGGTAATCAGCGCGTTCAGGTCGCCGGTGGCCCCCGGGTGGCGGCGGCGTTCTTCGATCAGGAACTGCGTCAGAGTGGGTTTTCCGCCGGTGGGCATGGGAGTCTCCTGGTTGTTGTGAGTGGGTTGCGGCGGCGCCCTGCGGGGCTTACCCGGCCGGCGCAGCCTGGGCGGCGCGGGCGGCCACTCCCGCGGCCTGCATGGCCTGGGCACCGCGCGCCGCCTGGCCCGCCTGCGCGGCGAGGCCTGCCAGCAGCTGCTGCGGCGTCTTCACGCGCCAGGGTTGCAGGCCCTCGGGCACGGCGTGGCTGCCGTAGCCCCAGCCCACCAGCGCGGCCGGGCAGCCGGCGGCCTGCGCGGCCAGCAGGTCGGCCGGGCCGTCGCCCACCATCAGCAGGCCGGCCGGCGGCACCGCCAGGCGCGCCGCCGCTGCGTGCAGCATGCCGGGCGCGGGTTTGCGCAGCTCGCGCGTGTCGGCGCCGTAGACCTCCGTCAGGTAGGGCAGCAGTTGCGCCGCCTTCAGCACCGCGCGAGCCAGCGGGGTCGGCTTGTTGGTGACCACCACCATCGCGAAGCTGCCTTGCCAGGCCGCCATCAGGTCGGCCATGCCGTCGTAGACCGTGCCCAGGCTCAGCGGGGCGGCCAGCGTGGTCATGTCGAAGCTGCGCCGCAGCCGCGCGCGCAGCTCGCTGTCGGCCGGGTCTATGCCCTGCTCGGTCAGCGCGCTGACGATCAGTGTGTCAGGCCCGTCGCCTATCCAGGCGCGCACCGCGTCGAGGTCGAAGGGGCGCAGGCCCGCCTTGGTGAGCGCGGAGTTGAGCGCGTGGCGGATGTCCGGCGCGCTGTCCACCAGCGTGCCGTCGAGGTCGAAGGCAATGGCCTGGATGCGCGGGGTGGGGCTCATGGCGTCGTCCATCATGCGGCCACCGCCTGGCGGGCAGACAGCGCTTCGCTGCGTATCGCGTGGATGGCCTCGGCGTAGCGCCCGCCGGTGAACACCGCCGAGCCGGCCACCAGGGTGTCGGCGCCGGCCGCCGCGATGCGCGCGGCGTTGTCGGCCTTGACGCCGCCGTCCACCTCCAGCCAGATGTCGCGGCCGGTGCTGTCTATGCGCCGGCGCACGGCCTCGATCTTGGGCAGCGTGCTTTCGATGAAGCTCTGGCCGCCGAAGCCGGGGTTGACCGACATCAGCAGCACCAGGTCCAGGTCGTCCAGCACGTGGTCCAGGCACTGCAGCGGCGTGCCCGGGTTCAGCACCAGCCCGGCCTTGATGCCGTGCGAGCGGATCAGCTGGATGGTGCGGTGCACGTGCTCGCTGGCCTCGGGGTGGAAGGAGATGATGCCGGCGCCCGCCTGGGCGAACATCGGGATCAGCGCATCCACCGGCTTGACCATCAGGTGCACGTCGATGGGCACCGTGGCGTAGGGTTGGATCGCCTGGCACACCAGCGGCCCCACCGTGAGGTTGGGCACGTAGTGGTTGTCCATCACGTCGAAGTGGATCAGGTCGGCACCGGCCGCGATCACCGCGCTGACCTCGTCGCCGAGGCGGGCGAAGTCGGCCGAGAGCAGGCTGGGGGCGATGCGCACACCGTCGCCCGATCGAATGGGCTTCGTCATCTCAGTGGTCCTCCGCCACGCTGCGTGGCACCTGGCATTCAAGTGGCGTGCGCGGACCCGGCTCCGCCGGTCCGCTGCGCGAGCCCCCTTGGGGGGCAGCGACCGCCAGGGAGCGTGGGGGCGCCATGTAGAGCGCATGCACTTCGTTGAAAGGCCGCTGCGGCGCGGCCAGGCGCAGCAGCTCGTCCATCGCCAGCCAGGCGGCGCCGGCCGGCAGGCCGGGCTGGCCCGGCGGCAGCGGGTGTTCGGCGTCGCCCAGATGGGGCAGCACCAGCCCGGCGGCGGCGAAGTCGTCGCCCTCGGTCCAGTAGGTCGGCGTGATCAGCGTCCACAGCCCGGCGGCCACGGCGGAGCGCAGGCCGTTGGAGGAGTCTTCGAGCGCGACGGCGCGCTCCGCCGGCACGCCCAGGGTGTCGAGCGCCAGCGCGTAGATGTCGGGCGCCGGCTTCTTGTGGCGCACCTGGTCGCCGCAGGCGATCACGTCGAACAGGTCCAGCCCGTCGGCGCCCAGCGTGGCGTGCAGCAGCGCGTCGATGTTGGCGGCCGTGGTGGTGCTGGCGATGGCCAGGCGGATGCCACCCTGCCGGGCCTCCTGCAGCAGCCGTGCCACGCCCGGGCGCAGCGTGAGATGGCCAGCCTGCACCATGGCGGTGTAGAGGGCGGTCTTCTCGGCGTGGATCTCCGGCACGCGCGCCAGCACGGCCCGTTGGCGGGCCGAGGCCAGCGGCTGCTGCTGGAGGTAGGCGGTGATGCGCTCCTTGCCGCCGGTGATCTTCAGCAGCTCGCGGTACTCGGCCCGGCTCCACTGCCAGCCCAGCTGCAGCCGCTCGAAGGCCTGGTTGAAGGCGCTGCGATGCAGCTCCTCGGTGTCGGCCAGCGTGCCGTCCACATCGAATATCAGCGCTTCTATGCTCATGGGTCAGGTCTCCTGGGCCTGCGGCGGGGCGGCTGCTTCGCCGAACACCCGGCTTGCTAGCACATCGCTTGCCTGCAAGGTGCAGAGCTGCTCCTTGCTGAGCGCGCTGTCGGCGTTGAACAGCCGTGTCGCATGGCGCAGCCGGATGCGGTCCAGCGCGTTGCGCACCGAGCGGGCGTTGGCGAAGTGCGGCTGTTGTCTCCGTAACTGCACATAGTGTGCGAACGCGCCCTCGGCGCCGGCGTCGAAGCGGTAGTTCAGCGTGGTCAGCATCAGCTGCGCGATCTGCATCAGCTCGGCCTCGCTGTAATCGGGGAAGTCGATGTGGTGGGCCACGCGCGAGGCCATGCCGGGGTTGCTGCTGAAGAAGGTGTCCATCCTGTCCTTGTAGCCGGCCAGAATCACCACCAGGTCGTCGCGGTGGTTCTCCATCACCTGCAGCAGGATCTCGATGGCCTCCTGGCCGTAGTCGCGCTCGTTTTCGGGCCGGTAGAGGTAATAGGCTTCGTCGATGAAGAGCACGCCGCCCATCGCCTTCTTGATCACCTCCTTGGTCTTGGGCGCCGTGTGGCCGATGAACTGGCCCACCAGGTCGTCGCGCGTGACCGCCACCAGGTGGCCCTTGCGCACATAGCCCAGCTGCTTGAGCACCGCGGCCATGCGCATCGCCACCGTGGTCTTGCCGGTGCCGGGGTTGCCGGTGAAGCACATGTGCAATGAGGGCGGCTGCGACTGCAGGCCCTGCTCGGCACGCAGCTTGTCGATCAGCAGCAGCGCGGCGATGTCGCGGATGCGGCCCTTGACCGGCGCGAGGCCGATCAGCTCGGCGTCGAGCTGGTCGAGCAGCGTCTTGACGCCGGACGATTCCATCATCGCGCGCGGTGTCAGGGACTGCTGGGCTTCAGGTTCGGCGTGCATGGGCGGGCCTCGTCGCTTCAGGAATCAAAAGGCGTCGGTGCACGCTCAGTAGCGTGCGCCCTCGGGCTTCGCCGTCACTGCGTAGCTCTCCAGCGTGTACTGCATGCGCCGTCCCGCTCCTTCGCTGCGCACCAGGCGGAAGCCGGGCTCGTCCTTCGGGCGGTTGACGATGAAGTTCATCACCACGGTCTCGGTGCCGTGCGTCGAGTCGAAGGCGGTGACGCGGATGTAGTGGTTGGGGAAGGACTTGCGGCAGTTTTCCACCTCGAGCAGCACGCCGGCCGCGTCCTGCAGGTCGAACATCGGGTTGCCGAACATCTCCCAGTAGGTATTGCGGGGGTGCGGGTCGTCGGTGTACTCGATGCCTATGGCCTGGCCCCTGTCGAGGCAATAGGAAACCTGGGCGGCGATCTGCTCGTTGGTCAGGTCGGGCAGGAAGGAAAAGGTGCCTTGGGTGATGCGCATTGGGATGATCTCCTGGTCAGGCCACACTGGCGGTGGGGACGAAGTCCGACGTGTCGGTCGAGGTGTAGTTGAAGGTGATGTCGCCCCAGGTGTCGAGCGCGGCGCGCAGCGGGGTGCACCACTTGGCGGCGTCGGCCAGGATCTGCGGGCCCTCTTCCTTGATGTTGCGGCCCTCGTTGCGCGCCAGCACCATGCATTCGAGGGCGACGCGGTTGGCGGTGGCGCCTGCCTGGATGCCCTGCGGGTGGCCGATGGTGCCGCCGCCGAACTGCAGCACCACGTCGTCGCCGAAGAGGTCCAGCAGCTGGTGCATCTGGCCGGCGTGGATGCCGCCGGAGGCGACCGGCATGACCTTCTTCAAGGCGCCCCAGTCCTGGTCGAAGAAGATGCCGCGCGGCAGGTCGATCTTGGTGTGGGTGTCGCGGCAGACGTTGTAGTAGCCCTGCACCGTCATCGGGTCGCCCTCGAGCTTGCCGACTGCCGTGCCGGTGTGCAGGTGGTCCACGCCGGCCAGGCGCAGCCACTTGGCGATCACGCGGAAGCTCACGCCGTGGTTCTTCTGCCGGGTGTAGGTGCCGTGGCCGGCACGGTGCATGTGCAGGATCATGTCGTTCTGGCGGCACCAGTGGCTCATGCTCTGGATGGCGGTCCAGCCCACCACCAGGTCCACCATCACGATCACCGAGCCCAGGTCCTTGGCGAACTCGGCGCGGCGGTACATCTCCTCCATCGTGCCGGCCGTCACGTTCAGGTAGCTGCCCTTGACCTCGCCGGTCGCAGCACTCGCCTTGTTGACGGCGTCCATCACGAAGAGGAAGCGGTCGCGCCAGTGCATGAAGGGCTGCGAGTTGATGTTCTCGTCGTCCTTCATGAAGTCCAGCCCGCCCTTCAGGCCCTCGTACACCACGCGGCCGTAGTTGCGGCCCGAGAGGCCCAGCTTGGGCTTGGTGGTGGCGCCCAGCAGCGGCCGGCCGTACTTGTCCAGCCGCTCGCGCTCCACCACGATGCCGGTCGGCGGGCCGGCGAAGGTCTTGACGTAGGACACCGGGAACTTCATGTCCTCCAGCCGCGCCGCCTTCAGCGGCTTGAAGCTGAAGACGTTGCCGATGATGGAGGCGGTCACGTTGGCGATCGAGCCCTCTTCGAACAGGCTCAGGTCGTAGGCCACGTAGCAGAAGAACTGGCCAGGGATGCCCGGCACCGGATCGACCTTGTAGGCCTTGGCGCGGTACATGTCGCAGGCGGTCAGGCGGTCGGTCCACACCACCGTCCAGGTGGCGGTGGACGACTCGCCGGCCACGGCCGCGGCGGCTTCGATGGGATCGACGCCATCCTGCGGCGTGATGCGGAACAGCGCCAGGATGTCGGTTTCCTTGGGGACGTAATCGCCGTCCCAGTAGCCCATCTGTGCGTACTTCAGCACACCGGCCGAGTAGCGCTTCTTGGCGTCGGTGATCTGCGTGGCCTCTTGCATGTTGCCCATGGCGGTTCCTCTGGCGTTGTTCGGGGGATGGGGATGGGGACGGGGGTACAAATGTCGTGAGGCCAATGTAGTCAGCCGGACAGATTCGGAAAAGTAAAAGATTTTGTGTTTGACATTGGCATTCACTAATATCAGGCCATGCCGCTCACCAAAAACGCCACCTTCCGCCAGCTCAACGCCTTCCACACCGTCGCCAGGCTGGGCAGCGTCTCGCTGGCGGCCGACGAGCTGCACCTCACGCAGCCGGCCGTCTCGATACAGATCGCCGCGCTGGAGGAGTCGGCCGGCACGCCGCTGCTGCAGCGCACCGGCCGCGGCATCCGGCTGACCGAGGCGGGCGAGCTGCTGGCCGGCTACGCCAGCCGCATCACCGAGCTCTGGCGCGAGGCGGGCGAGGAGATGGCGACGCTGCAGGGCGTGTTCTCGGGCACGCTGCGGGTGGGCGCGGTCACCACCGCCGAGTACCTGCTGCCGCCGCTGCTGGTGACCTTCGCCAACGAGCACCCCAAGGTCAAGCTCAAGCTGCAGGTCGGCAACCGCGACGAGATCGTGCGCATGCTGGCCGGCCAGGAGATCGACCTGGCGATCATGGGCCGGCCGCCGGCCGAGCTGAAGACCGAGTCCAGCGCCTTCGCCAAGCACCCGATGGCCTTCCTCGCCGCACCCGACCACCCGCTGATGGCGGTGAAGAAGCTCACGCTGGCGGCGCTGGCCGAGACCCGCATCCTCGTGCGCGAGCGCGGCTCGGGCACGCGCACGACGGTGGAGCGGCTGTTCAAGGACCACAAGCTCGCGCTGCGCATCGGCTCCGAGCTGTCGAGCAACGAGGCCATCAAGCAGATGTGCGCAGCGGGCTTCGGCGTGGCTTTTCTCTCGATGCACACCTGCGTGCTGGAGATCGAGGCGGGCCGGCTGAAGCTGCTGCCGCTGGCGAACAACCCGCTGCAGCGCGACTGGTACGTGATGCACCTGGCCGCGCGGCAGCTGCCGCAGGTGGCGCTGGCGTTCGAGGCCTTTCTGCGCGAGAAGGGGCAGGCCGAGGTGGAGCGGCAGCTGGCCGTGCACGCGGCGTTCGCGCCGGCGGCTGCCGGCAAGGCAGGCAAGGCCGCCCGGCCCCGCAGCAGCGCGGGCGGCGCGGGCCGAACCCCCTAGATCCGGCGCCCCCAGTTCGAGGCCGCCGCACCCCGCATCCAAGGGGTGCTGCGCGCCGGCCGCTGGCGATATCTTGCTTTCACAGCCACTCCCGGTTGCAGTTCCAGTCCACGCATGGAGGACCTATGAAGCAAGACAAGCTCAGACAATGGACCTACCGGGCCGCCTTGTGCGGCGTCGGGGCCGTCGCGCTCGGCCACCTCGTCAACCCGCCGGCCGCGCAGGCCCAGAGCGCCAGGCAGGTGGCGCCGGCGGCGGCCCGCCAGCCCGCGGCCGTGGTCGACCTGCGCAGCACCGTGGACCAGACCGCGGCGGTGGTGGAGGGCGTGGTGGCCGACATCCGCCACGAGTACAGCGATGAAGACGGGCCCTGGACCCGCGTGATGCTGTCCGACGTCAAGGCCCACTTCGGCGTGGCACCGGCGTCGGTCGAGATCCGCCACTTCGGCGGGCCGCTGCCCAACGGCCGGGCCGTGGTGGCCGCGGAGCTGCCGGTGTTCGTGCCGGGCAAGCGCTATGTCGTCTTCCTGCGCAACACCGCCTGGAACCTCTCGCCGGTGGTCGGCAGCCTGGCCCTGCGCGTGGAGACGGTCGGCGGCGCCGAGGCGCTGGTCGACTCCGATGGCAGGGCCGTCACCGGCGTCGGCTTGCGGGGCGTGGAGATGGGGCCCGCGCTGTTCGAGGGCCCGCAATACGACGGCAGCCAACCCAAGGCGCTGGTGAAGAACTTCGCGGCACTGGCCCGCCAGCCACTCGATCGCCGCGGCCTGGTGCGTGCGCTGAAAGCCGGCCTCGCTGCCCACGGCCTGAGCGTGGCCGGCAGCTTCGACGAGCGCCCGGCCGGCGGGTTCAAGTGGCGCGCCACGGCGACCTCCGCGTCGCCCGGACACCAGCCCGCAGCCGGCGCGGCCTCGCCGCAGACGGCCAGCGCGGCCGCCGAAGTGGACACCTCGGGCCCGACGGAACAATGAAGGAGCAGCCATGAACCTCAGCATCAAGACCCCGGCCGCGCTTGCGCTGGCCGCCACGCTCGTCGTGCCCGCCCTGTTCGTTCCGCGTGAAGCCGCGGCGGCCAGTTGGCGCACCTGCAACGGCAGCGCCGTGCAGTGGCGTGGCACGCTGAACCTGCACCGCAACCGCTGCAGCATCGCCGATAGCGGCAACGTCAACAGCGCCTACTGGAACGGCGCCCGGCAGTGGGACAACCTGTCCGGCGTGGTCGACGGCTTCTTCGTCAACTCGGCCGCCGACTGCTCGATCAGCCATGGCGACGGCCAGAACGAGGTCGGCCTGGTGAACCGGGCCAACATCGACGGCGCCAATGGCATGACCATCCTGCAGCTCGGGCTGTGCTTCATCGGCAGCAACGACATCGACGAAGCCGACGTGATGATTGCCAACGACCTGAGCTTCACGCCGCAGTGGGGCAACTTCCGCGGCACGACGGGGCGCAGCACCTTCGTCCACGAGTTCGGCCATCTCTTCGGCTTCCTGCACCAGGATTCGCACGACGTGATGCGCACCAGCCCGCCCCACATCCTGACGGGCGGCAGCGAGCCCTCGACGGTCTGGCCGGCCGACAGCAGCGGCATGAGCTCGCTCTACGGCTTCGCCAGCAACCGTGCCAACCTGCTGCCCTCGGCGCTGGGCGTCGTCGGCGGCGTGGTGCAGACGCTGGACGCCGCCGGCACCGTGGCCATGTGCCGCGGCGCCAGCGGCACCTCGCGCATCTACCTCGGCAACCTCGGCAACGTGGGCTCCGGCACCTACAACCTGCGCATCAGGCTCAGCACCACCTCGCCCACCGCGGGCTATTCGGGCAGCACGAATGTCGCCGCGACCTTCACCCACTCGCTGGGCGCGTTTTCGCAGGGCACCTACGACCTCGGCTTCCGCGTGCCCGCAGCCCTGCCGAACGGCACCTACTACATCTACCACGACATGGACTACACCGGCTCGCTGCTGGAGCTGCGCGAGGGCGACAACTCCACCGTCAGCGCGAAGAAGATCCTGGTGAACTGCTGAAGCCGGCATGAAGGCGAGCCTGCATCTGGCCTGCTGCGCCGCCGCCGTGGCCACCGCGGCCGCGGCGGGTGCCGGTGTCGCGGCCGGGCCTGCCCCGGCCGCGCAGGACGAGCGGCCTGCGCTGCCCGACCCCTTCACGGTGAAGGTGGGGGCAGGCCAGCGCTTCACCGGCGCCGCCGCCCGGATCGACATCAAGTACCCCGACGCCGCCGGGGCGCCGCAGGTCGAGCTGGCCTTTTCGGCCACCGACCGCTCGGGCCGGACCTGGACGGCCCGGGCCGTGGCGCCCCCGGCGTTCGCACGGACGCGGCAGCTGACGGCGCGTATCACGGACCGCCCGCTGCGGCCCGGCGACGCGAGCGTGCAGCGCCGCACAGCGGTGGCCGACGACGCGGTCTTCGCCCGCACCGGCAGCCTGCAGCTGTCGCTCCAGTCCGGCCGGCTGGCCGGCGAGGCCCGGGGGGCGGGCCCGATGTTCCCGGCGAAGTTCGAGGGACCGGTCGTCGTGAGCTGCGCGGTGCCCGCCTCGGCGATGGCCGCGAGCCTGCCCGCGCCGGTCTCGGCCGACGCGCCGGTGGCGCTGGTGGTGGACGAGGCCTTCGAATCCGCGCTCTGCCAGCCCTACGCGGCGTGGGCGAGCCG
>DATHWJ010000521.1:0-7627 GCA_035460745.1 Ideonella sp.
AGGGTGCGGGCCTCTCGGTGGGCGACCTGCACTTCAGCCAGGGCGACGGCGAGATCACCTTCTGCGGCGCGATCGAGATGGCCGGCTGGGTGCACATGCGCGTCTCGGTGCTCAAGGGCGGCATGGCCACCTACGGCATCAAGAACCCCATCTTCAAGCCCAGCCCCATCACGCCGCACTACAACGACTACATCATCTTCGAGGGCATCTCGGTCGACGAGGCCGGCAAGCAGCACTACCTCGACGTCAACGTGGCCTACCGCCAGGCCTGCCTCAACGCGATCGAGTACCTGACCAAGTTCGGCTACAGCCGCGCCCAGGCCTACTCCATCCTGGGCACGGCCCCGGTGCAGGGCCACATCAGCGGCGTGGTCGACATCCCCAACTCCTGCGCCACGCTGTGGCTGCCGACGCAGATCTTCGAGTTCGACATCAACCCGAGCGCGGCCGGCCCGGCGTTGCAGTCCTTCGGCGGCGTCAGCATGCCGATCTCGCAGGACAAGTCCTGAGAGCGCCGCCCCCATGCCCACCTACGACTATGCCTGCGCCGCCTGCGGGCCGTTCGAGGCGGTGCGGCGCATCGCCGAGCGCGATGCGCCGCTGGCCTGCCCGCGCTGCACAGCCCCCGCGGCGCGCGCTTGGGCCGGCGCGCCCATGCTGGCCGACATGCCGGCCGCGCAGCGCCACGCCATCGGCACGAACGAGCGCGCCTCGCACGAGCCGCTGCGCTCCAGGGACTATGCGCGGCTGCGCCACCCGGCCGGCTGCGGCTGCTGCTCGCCCGGCCCGCGCAGCCCGGGCACGACCGCCGCCAACGGCGCCAAGACCTTCCCGGCCAGGCGGCCCTGGATGATCAGCCACTGACGGTGCACCCGTCCACCAAAGGTCTCACATGCTTCTAGGCTTTTCGCTGCTCTACGTGGGCGCCGTGCTGTTCCTCAACGGCCTGTGGCTGCTCGGCCGCATCGGCGACAAGGAGATCTGGGTCGTCAACATCTTCTCCGGCGGCGTCACGCTGCTGGTCTCGCTGCAACTGGCTTTCGGGCCCAACGCCGACGCGCTGTCGATCAAGGCGGCGGCGCTGACGCTGCTCTTCAGCTTCACCTACTTCTGGGTCGCGATGAACCGCTTCAACGGCGCGGACGGCCGCGGCCTCGGCTGGTTCAGCCTGTTCGTCGCGGTGACGGCCGTGCCGGTCGCGATCGACACGCTGCAGCACGCCAGCTCGGTCTGGGGCATCTGGTTCGGCCTGAGCTGGGCGGCTTGGGCCTTCCTCTGGTTCCTCTTCTTCCTGCTGCTGGCGCTGCAGAAGCCCATCCTGAAGATGACCGGCGTGGTGACCGTGCTGCAGGGCCTGCTGACCGGCTGGCTGCCCGGCTACCTGCTGCTGGACGGCGTGCTCAAGTAGCCCGCCGGCCGCCGCTGTGCCGCGCAAACAGGCTCACACCGTGAGCTCCACCGCACCGATGCCGTCGAAGGCCACCCGCAGCCTCTGGCCGGCGCTGACCGGCACCAGCCCGGTCCAGGTGCCGGTGGTCACCGCCGTGCCGGCCGGCACGGTCTGGCCCGCGCGGGTCAGGTGGCGCAGCCAGGCGGGCATGCCCCAGAAGGGGTGGCCCAGCGGGTGGCTGCCGCTGCGCACGATGAGCGGCTGATCGCCGATCGCCAGCTCGCAGCGCTGGGCCGCCCAGTCGATCTCGCGCAGCGGCTGCCACTCGCCGATCGCCAGTGCACCGTGCGACTGCGCGTCGGCCAGGCGCAGCAGCGCCGGTGCCCGCCCGGCCTCGGCCCAGCGCGAATCGACGATCTCGACCGACACCGCCATCGCGTCGAACAGCGCCACCGCCGTCTCCGGCGTCAACGCGGCCGCGAGCTCGGGGCTCACGTCGCGGCCCAGCCGCAACGCGATCTCCGACTCGACGCCGGGCGTGTGGAAGGGCATGTCGCTGATGTCCGCCGGGCTGGCGCGCACGCCGGCCGGCGCCAGCGCCGCGTGCGTCAGCACCGCCTCGCGCGAGCCGCCGCCCGATTTCCAGAACAAGGCCGGGCCGTGCGTCGGGCAACCGCGCGCGATCGCGACCTGGGCCTGCACCGCATAAGCCTGGTCGGCGCTGCCCAGCACGCCCTCCCACTCGGCGGCGCTCAAGGCGGCGGGCAGATGGCCGCCGGTGGCGTAGGCCCGGCTCAGCGCCTGCGCCAACGGGTTCATGCGATCGTCTTGTGTCATGGCGGGTTCTCGGTAGGTGAAAGGGTCGAGGCGGCCGGAGCCCGGCCGCGTTCACCGCAGCATAGCCAACCCAGGCCGTGGCCTCTTTTTTTGCGAGCCATGTCCGGTTCCGCCGGCGGCCTGCGAATTCATAAGCAGGACGGCATCGTTCAGGTGCCCCGCCCGCTGCCAGACACCCAACCCACACCCCGAGAAACACCATGATCAAGACCCTTGCCACCGCCGCCCTCGCCCTGCTGCTGAGCGCCTCCGCCTTTGCCGACACCAGCTCCGTGCAGGTCAAGGATTTCGACATCTACGTCGACACGCCGACCGGCTTCGTCTTCGTCAAGCTGCCCGCCGGCTGGAAGTTCGTCTCGCGGCTGGACAGCGCCGAGATGGCGCACCTGCCCAGCACCGTGCTGACCGCGCTGCTGGTGCCCGAGGCCGCCGACACCCTGATGGCCAGCCAGGGCCAGCCGCAAGCCAAGCCCTGAACCCTGCACGCCCCAACAGGAAGCCCGCCATGAACCCGCAAGACATCGATGCCGTCCAGGCCAGCTGGGCCCAGGTCGAGCCGATCGCGCCGCAAGCCGCCGAGCTCTTCTACAACAACCTCTTCGAGCTCGACCCGACGCTGCAGTCGCTGTTCCGCGGCGACATGCAGGCCCAGGGCCAGAAGCTGATGCAGATGATCGGCGCGGCGGTCGGCAAGCTGAACGACCTGGGCACGCTGCTGCCCATCCTGCAGTCGCTGGGCCAGCGGCACGGCGGCTACGGCGTGGTGGACAGCCACTACGAACTGGTCGGCACGGCGCTGCTGAAGACGCTGGGCCAGGGCCTGGGCGAGGCCTTCGACGACACCACCCGCGCCGCCTGGACCCGCGTCTATGGCGTGATAGCCTCGACGATGACGAGCGCGGTGGCCCAACCGGCCTGAGCCATCGGCCGGCCTCAGGCCACCCAGCGCATCGCCGCGATGCGCGCCGCCAGGAAATCGAGAAAACACGCGATGCGCGACGCCAACTGGGTGTTGCGGTAGTAGACCGCGTGGATGGGCTGCAGCACCTCCACGGTGTCGCGCAGCAGCACCTGCACCAGGTCGCCGCGGCGGCGGTCCTCGTCGGTCATGAAGTCGGCCAGGCAGACGATGCCGGCGCCTTCCAGCGCGAGCTGGCGCAGCGTCTCGCCGCTGGAGGCGCGCAGCGCCGGCGCGATGGGCAGCCGGTCACCGTGCGCGCCGCGCAGCGGCCAGTGGTTGAGCGACTCCGGCTGGTGGAAGCCCAGCAGCGTGTGCCGCTCGGCCAGCTGCACCACCTTGGCCGGCCGGCCACGGGCCTTCAGGTAGGCCGGGCTGGCGAGCACGCGCAACGCGCTGCTGGCCAGCGCGCGCGCCCGCAGCGTGGAGTCGCGCAGCGTGCCGATGCGGATCGCGACGTCGGTGTCCTCCTCCAGCAGGTCGATCACCAGGTCGTTGGTATTGAGCTCCAGCTCGATCTGCGGGTAGAGCGCCCGGAACTCGGCCACCAGCGGCACCACCACCGCCCGCATGAAGGGCGAGGCCGCGTTGACGCGCAGCCGCCCTGCCGGCTGCTCGCGCCGCGCGGCCACCTGCTCCTCGGCCTCGTCCAGCGCTGCGAGGATGGCGCGTGCGTGCACGAGGAAGGCGCGGCCCTCGTCGGTCAGGCCGAGGCGGCGGGTCGTGCGGCTGAGCAGCGTGGTCGCCAGCTTGTGCTCCAGCCGCGCCAGCGCCCGGCTGACGCCCGAGACGGTCTGGCCGAGCTGCTCGGCGGCGGCAGTCACCGAGCCGGCATCGGCCACGGTTCGAAAGGCCAGCAGTTCTTCGAGCGTGGTCTTCATGGCGGGGTCGCTGTTGCTCGGCAGTCAAGGATCTCGTGACGATATTCTGGCGCTGGCCACCATCCTGCTGCGGGGCGCCGTCGCCTTCGCCAACATGCCGGCCCTGCAGGTCTGCGTCGTCAAGCAGGCCGAGCGCTACGTGCTGCAAGCCGTGGACGTGGCCCCAGCGCCCGGCGCCAGCCCCGCTCACTCCAGCTTGTAGCCCACCCCATACACCGAGTAGATCAACTCCCGCCCCGGCAGCACGTCCACGATCTTCTTGCGCAGCTTCTTGACATGGCTGTCCACCGTGCGGTCGGCCACGATGCGTTCGTCGCGGTACATCGCGTCCATCAACTGGTCGCGCGAGAAGATGCGGCCCGGCTGGCTGGCCAGCACCTTCAGCAGCTGGAACTCGACCGCCGTGAGGCCGAGGTCCTGGCCGGCGATGGCCGCGCTCCAGCCGGCTTCGTCCAGGGTCAGGCCGCCCGGCAGCGGCGGCGCCTCGTTGGCGCGGGCGGCCGCGCTGTTGACCTGGCCGCGCCGCAGCACCGCCTTCACCCGGGCCACCACCTCGCGCGGGCTGAAGGGCTTGCAGATGTAGTCGTCGGCGCCCAGCTCCAGGCCCAGCAGGCGGTCGATCTCCTCGACGCGGGCCGTCACCATGATGATGGCGGTGCCTGAAAACAGCCGCAGCGCCTTGCAGACGTCCAGGCCGTTCTTGCCCGGCAGCATTACGTCGAGCAGCACCAGGTCGGCACCGTCGCGGCGCACCCAGTCCTCGACCTCGTCGCCGCGGGTCAGGCGGTGGGTCTCGTAGCCGCTGGCGACGAGGTAGTCGCGCAGCACGTCGGCGATCTTGTCCTCGTCTTCGACGATCAGGATTTTTTCAGTCATACCGCGAGCGGGAGCCAGAGCTCCCATTTCAAGCCGCCGAGCGGGCTGGCGCTGGGCGCCAGGCGGCCGCCGTGCGCCTCGACGATGGCCTTGACGATCGCCAGCCCCAGGCCCGAGCCGCCGCTGGCGCGGGCGCGAGACTCGTCGACACGGAACAGGCGCTCGGTGAGGCGCGGCAGGTCCTGCGGCGGCACGCCGGGCGCCGAGTCTTGCCACACCACGTGCGCGTCGGCGCCGTCGCGGTCCAGCGAGACCTCCAGCGTGGCCGGCGCTTCGCTGTAGCGCAGCGTGTTCTGCAGCAGGTTGCCGAAGACCTGCGCCAGCCGGTCGCCGTCGGCCATCACGCGCACGCCGGGCGACAGCCGCAAGGCCAGCTTCAGGCCCTGGTCGCGCATGGCCGTGCGGCGGGCGCCGAAGCTCTCTTCGATCAGTTCGCCCAGGTCCAGCGGCTCCTTCTGGCAGCTCAGCGCGCCGAGGTCGGAGAGCGAGAGCAGGCGCAGGTCTTCGACCAGGCGCGTCAGCTGCACCACCTCCTGCGCCAGCGAGGCGACACGCTCCTGGGTGAGCGGCCGCACGCCGTCCTGCAGCGCCTCGATCTCGGCGCGCAGGCTGGCCAGCGGGGTGCGCAGCTCGTGGGCGATGTCGGCGATCCACTGCTGGCGGGCACGCTGCGCGGCCTCCAGCGTCTGCGCCAGGCGGTTGAAGTCGCCGCCGAGGCGGGCCAGCTCGTCGTGGCCCTGCACGGGGATGCGGGCGGCGTAGTCGCCGCGCATCAGCGCGGCGGTGCCGGCACCCAGCACCGAGAGGCGGCGTGCCAGCCATTGCGCGATCAGCGCGGCCGTCAGCACCACGGCCGCCAGCAGGCCCAGCGCGATGGCCAGGAACTTGTTGTTCTGCTGGGCCGAGAAGACACGCTCCAGCGACGCCACCATCTGCAGCCGCGGCACGTAGCCGAGGTAGCCCACCGTGCGGTCGCCGTGCTCTATGGGCTTGAGCACGGCCTGCGCGGCGCGGTCGTCGGGGCCGATCAGCACCCGCTTGTCGGCGTCCAGCAGCAGCAGGCGCGGGTCGATGGTGAAAGGCGGCAGGGGGCCGGACGCGGGCGGCGGCGGCGCGGGCGGACGGGCCTCGGCGGCGGGTGGCCCGGAGCCGGCCCCGGGCGCCGACGGGGCCGACGCGGCGGCGCCCGGCGGCGGCTCGCCCTCGCGCTTGGACATGCGGCCCACGCCCAGCACCTCGCGCAGCAGGTCTTGCCAGCGCTGCCGGTCTTCGGTGACCCAGCGCCAGCCGCCGGTCTGCTTGTGGCCCTCGGCCAGGCGCACGATCAGCGGCGTCAGGCGGGCCTCGTCGGCGCGGTTGAGATACTCCACCAGGCCCTGGTCGAAGCTCCAGCCGTAGATCAGGTAGGCGGTCATCACCAGCACCACGTTGGCCCCCGCGATCGCGAGGAAGAGCTTGACGCGCAAGGTGTCCAGCTTGCGCCAGGCGCGGCCGGCAGGGGCGGAGGTCTCGGGGAGCATGGCGCGAGCCTAAACCCCAACTTCACAAACTTTGTGCAAGGCGGCGGCGCTTTTGTCCGCATTGTTTCCTCACTCACCCGGCATGCTGGCACCCATCGAAGCTCGCCCTGCCTGCACCCATGAACACAAAAGCCCCCCGCCGCCATCCCTGGAGAGGACCGATCGCCATCGCCGCGGCGGTGGTCGCGCTGGTCGCGGGCGGCTGGTATGCCTGGAAGACCTGGGGCGGCGGGGCGCCCAAGCCCGACGAATACATCTTCGCCACCGTGCAGCGCGGCGACATCGAAGACCTGGTGGGCGCCACCGGCTCGCTGCAGCCGCGCGACTACGTGGACGTCGGCGCCCAGGTCTCGGGCCAGCTCACGCGCATCTTGGTGGAGGTGGGCAGCGAGGTGAACAAGGGCGACCTGCTGGCCGAGATCGACGCCGAACAGTCGGCCGCGCGGGTCGAGGCCAACCGCGCTTCGCTGCGTGCGCAGCAGTCCACGCTGGTCGAGCGCGAGCTCAATCTCGCCAAGGCCGAGCGCGACCTGCAGCGGCAGAAGAACCTGATGGCCGGCGAAGCCACCACCACCGAGCTGATGCAAAACGCCGAGACCACGCTGCGCACCGCGCGCGCCCAGCTCAACTCGCTGAAGGCCAGCATCGAGCAGGCGCAGGCCAGCATGCGGGTCGAAGAGGCCAACCTGAAGTTCACCAAGATCTATGCGCCGATGTCGGGCACCGTCGTCAGCATCACCGCGCGCCAGGGCCAGACGCTGAACACCAACCAGTCCGCGCCCACCGTGCTGCGCATCGCCGACCTCTCGACCATGACGGTGCAGACCCAGGTCAGCGAGGCCGACGTGAGCAAGCTGCGCGCCGGCATGCAGAGCTACTTCACGACGCTGGGCAGCCAGGGCCGGCGCTGGTACGGCCAGCTGCGCAAGGTGGAGCCCACGCCCACGGTGACCAACAACGTGGTGCTCTACAACGCGCTGTTCGATGTGCCCAACCCGGCCAAGAGCCTGATGACGCAGATGACCGCGCAGGTGTTCTTCGTCGCGGCCGAGGCCAAGGACGTGCTGGTGGTGCCGATGTCGGCGCTGACGATACAGCGGCCCGCGGGGCCGGGCGGGCGGCGCGACCGGGCGGGCGCGGCGGGGCCGGCCGCCAGCGAGGCTGC
>DATHWJ010000522.1:0-3011 GCA_035460745.1 Ideonella sp.
TACGCCGCCACGCTGCCGGCGCCGATGATCGCCGCGCTGCGCGACACCCAGAACTACGTGCACCTCGCCGCCCGCGGCCTGACACTGTGGGACGTCGCCGCCGGCCGGGTCGAGCGGGATCTTGCGCAGTGGGTGGCGATCACCGAGTGGTTGTCCGCATGAGCCGTGTTTTCCAGCATCTCGCCGAGCTGCAGGCGCTGGTCGGGCAGCCGCTGGGCAGCAGCGACTGGATGCTGATCGACCAGGCCCGCATCGACGCCTTCGCCGCGGCCACCGGCGACCACCAGTGGATACACACCGAGCCCGAGCGGGCCGCGCTGGGGCCTTACGGCACGACGGTGGCGCATGGTTTCCTGACGCTGTCGCTGCTGCCGGCCATGTTCGCCTCGGGCTACAGCGTGGCCGACACGCGCATGGGCATCAACTACGGGCTCAACCGGGTGCGCTTCCCGGCACCGGTGCCGGCGGGCAGCCGGGTGCGGGGCCACTTCAAGCTGCTGGCCTACGAGCCCGTCGAGGGCGGGGCGCAGCTGACGGTCGAGGTGACGGTGGAGTGCGAGGGCATGGGCAAGCCGGTTTGCGTGGCCGAATCGGTGACACGGCGCTACGTTTGACCCGGGCGCCCTGCGCACGCCAGGGGGATAACGATTGTCCGCTGTCGGCGCCCGGCGGGCAGGCGTTAGCATCGCGCCAACAACATCAACACCGCCGTTGCCGCAGGGTGCCCCGCCGACGCCCCGGGCCGGCGGTCCAGGGACCATGAAAGTACTGCTGGTCGACGACCACCCGCTGATACTGAGCGCGCTCAAGGCCATGATCGAGCAGCTCAGCCCGGGCGTGCACGTCAATGCCGCCTCCAACGAAGACGACGCGCGCGCCTTCCTGCGCGCCGAGCGCGACCACGACCTGGTGCTGCTCGACCTGCAGCTCGGCGACGCCAACGGCTTCGACATCCTCAGCGAGATGCGGCGCGCCTATCCGACGCTGCCGGTGGTGGTGGTCTCGGCCTCCGACCGGGCGATCGACGTGATCCAGGCGATCGACATCGGCGCGATGGGCTTCCTGCCCAAGCGCATGTCCACCGAGGCGCTGGCCGACGCGCTGCGCCTGGTGATGGCCGGCGGCATCTTCGTGCCCACGATGTCGCTGGCGGGCCTGCCCGAGAGCGACGTGGCGGCGCCCAAGCCCAAGCCCAAGCTGAGCCCGGCAGCGCCCGCCAGCGAAGACCCCTACCAGACCCTGCCGTCGTTCGAGGAGCTGGGCGTCACGCCGCGCCAGGCCGACGTGCTGCTGCTGCTGCTGCAGGGCAAGCCCAACAAGGACATCGCCCGCCAGCTCGGCCTCTCGGTGGAGACCGTGAAGGACCACGTGCAGGCGGTGCTGCGCGCGCTGGGCGTGGGCTCGCGCACCCAGGCGGTGCTGGCGGTGAGCCAACTGACCCAGGCGCGGCGCGGCGCCCCGCTCAAGGGGCGCTGAGGCCTCGCCGCTGCCGCCCGCCCGGCTCAGCTTTCCTTGAGCCGCTTGGCCACCGCCGGCGAGCGCAGCCGCGCCGCCTGCGGGAAGTCGCCGCCCAGCAGCGGCCGGAGGTAGCGCACGAAGGCCGGGGTGATGTCGTTGCCGCTCTCGGCGATCAGCTCGTCTTCCATCGTGCGGGTCTTGCCGGCCACCGCGCTGAGCGGCAGCAGCGGGTAGTCCACCGCGTAGTCGCCCACGCGCTGGATCGCGACCGAGCCGTCGCGGTCGCCGTGCAGCGCCAGGTGCACCGCGCGCTGGCCGACCTCGCGGGCCTCGGCCTGGTCGACGTCCGAGACGCAGCCGAGGAAGCTGCGCTGCAGGTAGCCCAGCGTGTCGCCGCGCACCCGCTTGATGCCGAGCCGGCTCTTGATCTGCTCGCACAGCAGGTCGGCCAGCGCGCCGCTGCCCGAGAGCTGGATGTTGCCGTGGGCGTCGCGCTCGATCTGGCTGCCCTGGGCGCTCGCGAGCTGCTCGGCGATGGACTTGCCGGATGCGTCGTGTATGCCCTCGGAAACCGCCACCACGCAGCGGCCCAGGCGGGCATGCACGGCCTTGACGTCGGCCAGGAAGGCCTCGATCGAGAAGCTGCGCTCGGGCAGGTAGAGCAGGTGCGGCCCGTCCTCCGGGTAGCGCCGGCCCAGCGCGGCGGCGGCCGTCAGGAAGCCGGCATGGCGGCCCATGATGACGGCCACGTAGACACCCGGCAGCGCGGCGTTGTCGAGATTGGCCCCCGCCAGGGCCTGCGCGACGAAGCGGGCGGCGCTGGGGAAGCCGGGCGTGTGGTCGTTGTCGACCAGGTCGTTGTCTATGGTCTTGGGGATGTGGATGCAGCGCAGCGGGTAGCCGGCCTTGTGCGCCTCTTCGCTGATGATGCGCACGGTGTCCGACGAGTCGTTGCCGCCGATGTTGAGGAACTGGCCGATGCCGTGCGCGCGCAGCACCCTGAAGATCTCGGCGCAGTAGGCGGCGTCGGGCTTGTCGCGCGTCGAGCCCAGCGCGGCCGCGGGCGTCACGGCAATGCGCTCCAGGTGCGCCGGGGTTTCGTGCGAGAGGTCGAGCAGGTCTTCGTTGACGATGCCCCGCACGCCGTGCCGCGCCCCGTAGATCACCCCGCCGCCGCCGGTGCCGACACCGTGGCGCAGCGCGGCCTGCACCACGCCGACCAGCGACTGGTTGATGACCGCGGTGGGGCCGCCGCCCTGGGCGACGAGGATGCGGGGGGAGGTGGTCATGGCGAGCCTGTGGAGTCGAGGGCGGAGGCGATCGACGCTATCAGAGGCGGGGCGGGGGAGGTATCCGGGGAGGTCTTAGTCCGGGGGGCGACCGGGGCGGCGGGTCCGTTGCGTCGTTGCGCGAGAGCCCGCCGGGTTTCGCCCGGCCGGCGAGTCACTTTCTTTTTTGCGAAAAAGAAAGTAACCAAAGAAAAGCGCTTTACACCCATATTTATTTCTCGGCCAGGGCATCGGTCGCTGCGCTCCGTCCTGTGCACCCGGGGC
>DATHWJ010000523.1:0-11750 GCA_035460745.1 Ideonella sp.
CGGCTCTCGGGCCCCTGGCAGCCCCTGTCCGGCCTGCACATCGACGGCTACCAGATCCACCTCGGCGAAACCGCCTCGGCCGACCCCACCCTGCCACCGGCCTTCGAGCCCACGTCGCAGCTCGGTGGGCAGCTCGGCTGGCAGCGCGGCAACCTGCTGGCCCTCTACCTGCACGGCCTGTTCGAAAACCCCGCCGTGGTCCACGCGCTCTTCGCCCGCTCCGCACGCCCGCTGGCCCAGGTCTTCGACGGCCTCGCCGACCTGGTCGGCGAGCACTTCGACGAAGGCGCGCTGATGGGGCTGCTGGCCAAGGGCTGAGGCAGGGTCGCGCGCCCCCGCCACAAGGCCGGTCAGTGCGCCGGCGCGCCCTTGTCGAGCAACTGCGGTATCACGACATGGCACTCGATCCCGCGCGGCTCCCGCTCGCGCCACGACACCGTGCCGCCCATCAGCTTGACGCGCTTGCGGATGCCGCCCAGGCCCAGCCCGTGGGACCACTTGTCGGGGCCGCGGCCGGCGCCGTCGTCGGTCATGGTGATGGTGAACTCGCCATGCTGCAGGCGGCACTCGATAGCCACCTCGGTGGCGTGGGCGTGCGAGATGATGTTGCTGACGAGCTCGCGCAGGATGCGCGTGAGCGACGACCACTGGACCATGCTGAGCGTGATCTCCTCGTCGAAGCTGGCGCTCCACGCCAGCTCGCACTTGACGGCGTCCAGGCGCTGCACGATGTCGGTCTTCCACTCCGCGGCGGCCAGGGTCAGCGGGTGCGACTTGGCGGCCAGCCCGCGGGTCAGCGTCTTCAGGTCCTGCAAGGTATGGCGCACGTAGTCTTCCATCTCCTTGCTCTGCGATTTGTACATCATGGTCAGCAGCCGGGCGCCGATGTCGTCGTGCAGGTCTTGCGCGATGCGGGTGCGCTCCTCGCTGCGGCCGCGCTCGACCGCGCGGTCGTGGGCAATGGCGCGCATCAGCTGCTCGAGGATGCGGTCGGCGAGGCGGGCGTCCTCGGGTGTGAACAGGCGCTTGCCGCGCTCGGCGAAGCGCAGCACGATCACGCCGTCCAGCGCCGGGCCGTCGATCAGGTTGGGGATGGGCACCAGCAGCACGGCGCCGTTGCCGGCGATGCGGCTCTGCTGCGCACGGCCCTCGGAGCGCAGCGTCTCCAGCGGCTCGAAGACATGCCGCAGCAGCTCGCTCATGCGCTCGCCGGCCCGCTCGGGCTTGGCCTCGACCTCGCGCGCGATGCGGTAGAGGTGCTCGAACATGCGCTCGGTGGTGAGCGAGCGAGCGCCCATCATCTGCGTGACCAGCCAGTGGCGTATCGCCGCGTAGGCGCCGAGGGCGACGAACAGCGAGAGCGTCAGCGACGCGAACTGGCTGAACGAGAAGACCGCCACGAACAGCAGGTCGACCGAGGTGGCCACGGTGCTGATGCCGGCCAGCATCGCTAACTCGCGCATCACGTTCTGCGAGCGCGCGATGAAGGGCACCAGCAGGATCACCGAGGCGAAGAAGACCCCCCAGATCACCGGCCCGACCGAGGCCACCGGCTGCACGTCGGGTGGCATCAGCGGCATGGTCGAGACCGCCAGCGTCAGCAGCGCCAGCGTCGAGACGGTGACCAGGCAGAAGCGCTGCATCACCATCGCGAACGGGTGCGGCTCGATGCGGTAGGACCAGCTCAGCAGCGCGATGCAGGCCAGGCCGTCGAGCATCAGCAGCGATTGCGCCCACCACCACTCGTGCGCCAGCGTGCCGCTGGCCGACAGGCCCAGGTAGGACGAAGTGGCCAGCCAGACGAGCGTGGCGAACCACTGGCGCGACGGCACCTGCGTGGGGTGCAGCGTGGCGGCATGCACGATCGCGGCACCGGTGATCACGTCGAGCGCGGTGCGCAGCCAGGGCTCGGCCACCACCAGCGTGGCGGGCAGGGCCAGCGCCGGCACCGACGACACGGCGGAGAGCAGCAGCTGCGCCGCCTGCGCATGCGCCATGACCGCGTACAGCCCGTTGCGGAACTGGGGCTGCACCAGCGGCACGATCCAGCCGACCAGGAAGAGCACCATCGCGAAGGCGCTCATCAGCCAGAACATCGAGCCCAGCGCCGCATAGCCGCGCGGCCGGGTCGCCACCTCGGCGCGCGAGCCGTCGGCAAAGACCAGGGTGACGGTGCCCGACTCGATGGCCTTGGCGGTGGCCAGCCGCACGGCGACCAGGTCGCGCCGCGTCGCGTCGTCCGAGATCCAGCGCGCCGAGGGCGTGAGCGCCATCACGCCCAGCGGCATCAGCCGTCCGCCGGGTCCGGCGACGCCGGCCAGCTCGGTGCCGAGGTGGTCCTTGAGCGCGGGCGAGGGCGACGACACCAGCTCCAGCGAGCCGCCGGCGGTGTTGCGCCACTCGGCGGGCAACTGCAGGTTGTTGGCCATCACGCGGGCCAGCAGGAATACCGTGAGGCAGCCGATCACCGCGGCCAGCAGCAAGGCCTGGCGGCGCCAGCCTATGTGCGGCGTGGTGGCGTTCAGGCCATCGACCAGAGGATCGAACGGGCCGGTCTCGTCGGACAGGCCGTGCGGCGCCACGCTGGCGGGAGCGTCCAGGCTGTGGGAGGCCCCGTGGAGGCCCGCGTGGGACGACGGTGCCGTCATCGCGAGTCGGTCAGACGAGGCCCTGCTTGCTGGCGAGCACCGCAGCCTCGGCGCGGCTGGAGACGTTGAGCTTGCGGTAGATGGACTTGATGTGGTCGTTGACGGTGAACCACTTGATGCCCATCAGGTTGGCGATCTCCTTGATCGTGAAACCCTTGCTCAGGTAGGTCAGCACCTCGATCTCGCGCGGCGTGAGGTGCGGCAGGTCGAGCGGCTTCTCGACCAGCGCGGGCGGGCGGGTCACGCCTTGCCCGGTGAACGAGCCGCCGCCATTGCCGGTGCTGCTGCCGTAGCCGCCGCCGGTGCTGGCGCCCGTGTGGGCGACGGGGGTGGGGGCGGGCGAATCGATCGCGGCGCCCTGGCGGAAGTGCGTCAGCAGCCGGCGCGCGATGGCCGGCGACAGCGGTGGCTGGCCGAGCACGATCTTGCGCAGCTCTTCGACCAGCACTTCGAAGCGGTCTTCCTTCAGCAGGTAGCCGTCGGCGCCGCATTGCAGCGCGGGGAAGAGGTGGTCGTCGTCGGAGTACAGCGTGGTGACGACCTTGGTGGCCGGGTACTGCGTCAGCTCGGCCAGCAACTCCAGGCCGTTGCCGTCGGGCAACTCCAGGTCGACCAGCATCAGCTTGAAGGGGTCGGCGCCGTGCAGGCCGCCGGGGCCGGTGAGGGCGATCTGCGCACGGGCGGTTTCGAGGTCGCCGGCTTCGGTGATGACGATCGGGTCGCTGAAGCTCTCGCGCAGCACACGCGAGAGAAAATCGCGTGCGACCGGGTTGTCTTCCAGTATCAAGACCTTGACCGACATGAGCTCACCCCTTGTAGTTATGCAGCGTCCAACGACTCAAGGATGCTAGCAGGGGGGGGGATGCGCCGATAGACCCTCTATTAGGGACACGATATAGGGGGAGGGTCAGGGCTCGTTGAGCATCACCAGCTTGCCCTTGATGTCGCGCGCCGCCAGCCGGGCGTAGGCCTGCGGCAGCTCGGCCATGGGCAGGCAGGCATCGAGCACCGGCTTGATCTTGCCCTGGGCATACCAGCCGGCCAGCTCGGCCATCGCGCTCGCATGGGCGGCCGGTTCGCGCTTGACGAAGTCGCCCCAGAAGACGCCGACCACGGACGCGCCCTTCAGCAGCGCCAGGTTGAAGGGCAGGGCCGGGATGCCGCCGGCCGCGAAGCCGACCACCAGGTAGCGGCCGCGCCAGGCGATGGAGCGGAAGGCGGGCTCGGCATGCTCGCCGCCAACCGGGTCGTAGATCACGTCGGGGCCTTGGCCGCCGGTGAGGGCCTTCAAGGCCTCTCGCAGCGGCTCGCGGCTGTAGTTGATGGTCGCGTCGGCGCCGATGGCGCGGCAGGCGCTGCACTTGTCGTCGGTGGAGGCGGCGGCGATCACCCGGGCACCGGCCGCCTTGGCGATCTGCACCGCGGCGGTGCCGACCCCGCCGGCTGCGCCCAGCACCAGCACGGTCTCGCCGGGCTGCAGCGCGGCGCGGTCGATCAGCGCGTGGTGCGAGGTGCCGTAGGTGAAGGCGAACGCGGCGGCGTCCTCCAGCGCGAAGCCGGCGGGCAACGGCACCACGCGCTCGGCCGACACGCAGGCGTGGGTGGCGAAGCCGCCGGTGCTGCCGATGGCCGCAACACGCTCGCCGACCCGCAAATGGCTCACGCCGGGGCCGACTGCATCGATCACGCCGGCGTACTCGGCGCCGGGCACGAAGGGCAGGGGCGGCTTGAACTGGTACTTGCCCTGGACGATGAGCTGGTCCGGAAAATTGAGGCTGGCGGCGCGGATGCGCACGCGGACTTCGCCGGCTGCCGGCTCGGGTGTGGGCAGTTCTCGCCAGACCAGGTCGGCCGGGCCGGTGGTGGTTTCGCAGAGCCAGGCGTGCATGGCACGGTCTCCTTCGATGGGGATTCCGGATCATAGGCAGCGCGGGGAAAACGTCCGGTCACACAGGTGACGCCTGCCTACAATGCGCCGCATGCGAATCCTGATTGCGAACGACGATGGTTACCTGGCGCCAGGGCTGGCGGCGCTGGTGAAGGCCTGCGAAGGCCTGGGCGAGCTGGACGTGATCGCGCCGGAGCAGAACGCCAGCGGCACCTCCAACTCGCTGAGCCTGTCGCGGCCGCTGTCGGTGTACGAAGCGGCGGGCGAGCATGTGCGCGGCTTCCGCTACGTGAACGGCACGCCGTCGGACTGCGTGCACATCGCGCTGACCGGGCTGCTGCCGCGGCCCGACCTGGTGGTCACCGGCATCAACCAGGGCGCCAACATGGGCGACGACACGCTCTACTCCGGCACCGTCGCGGCGGCGATGGAGGGCCTTCTCTTCGGTATCCCGGCGATCGCCTTCTCGCAGGTGCACAAGGGCTGGGTCGAGCTCGATGCGGCGGCCCGGGTGGCGCGGGCGGTGGTGCAGTCGGTGCTGCCCTCGCTGCAGGCGGGCGAGCCCGGCGCGCGGCCCTGGCTGCTGAACGTCAACATCCCCAACCAGGCCGATGCCGACCGGCTGCCCTGGGCCACCACGCGGCTGGGCCGGCGCCACGCCAGCGAGCCCATGATCCGCCAGACCAGCCCGCGCGGCGAGCAGGTCTACTGGATAGGCCCGGCCGGCGATGCGCGCGAGGCGGGCGAGGGCACCGACTTCCATGCGGTGGCCAATGGTCAGATCTCGATCACGCCGCTGCAGGTCGACCTGACCGACCACGCGGCGCTGCCGGCCTGGCGCGAGCGCCTGAACGCGGCGCGCGGGCGATGAACAAACCCCCCGGCCGTGGCAGTACGGGCGGCCGTTTCCCGGCGGTGCTGCGCCCGACGGCCGCCGCCGCCCGCCCTGCCACGCCGCAGCGCCCCGCCACACTGCGCCCGCAGGCGCCGCTGCAGATGGCCGCGCAGGACGCACGCCGCCATGTGGCGCCCACGGGGGTGGGGCTGGACACCGCGCCGGTGCGCCAGCGCATGGTCGCGCGGCTGCGGGCTGATGGCGTGCGCTGCGAACCGGTGCTCAAGGCCATGCTGGCCGTGCCGCGGCACCGCTTCGTCGATTCGGCGCTGGCCTTCCAGGCCTATGAAGACACCAGCCTGCCGATCGGCCTGGGGCAGACCATCTCCAAGCCCTCGGTGGTGGCGCGCATGATCGAGTGGCTCTACCTCGGCGACGGCGCCCGGGCGCGCGGCCACCTCGGCCGGGTGCTGGAGATAGGCACGGGCTGCGGCTACCAGACCGCGCTGTTGGCCCAGATGGCCAGCCACGTGCTGTCGATCGAGCGGCTGAAACCGCTCTACGAACTCGCCAGCGGCCACCTCGGCGTGCTGCAGGTGCCGCGCGTGCGGCTGGTCTATGGCGACGGCATGCGTGGCCACCCGCCCAATGCGCCTTATGACAGCATCCTGGCTGCCGCCGGCGGCGACGAGCTGCCGCAGGCCTGGCTGGATCAGCTCGCGGTGGGCGGCCGGCTGGTGGCGCCCACCTCGGCGGCGCAGGGGCGCGGCCAGGTGCTGGTGGTGGTCGACCGGCTGGTGGATGGCAGCCTGCGCCGCACCGTCGGCGAGGCGGTGCAGTTCGTCCCCTTAAAATCCGGCGTGAATTGACTTACAAACTGATCCAGCCATGACGATTCTTTTCGGGCGTTCGACATTTGCCAGCGTGCTTTGCATGGCGTTGGTCGCCCTCGCCGGATGTTCCACTACCAAGCACCCGGCACCGGTCGAAGAGCGTGGCGGCGTGCGCGTGGTGAAGCCCGCCCCGGCGGCGCCCGACACGGCGGCGTCGGCTGGCATGAGCGCCGCCACCGTGGTGGTGGTGGAGAGCAAGCCGGGCACCTACGTCGTCAAGCCGGGCGACACGCTGATGCGCATCGCGCTCGACACCGGGCAGGCCTGGCGCGACCTGGTGCGCTGGAACAACATCGAGAACCCCAACCTGATCGAGGTCGGGCAGGTCTTGAACGTGGCTCCGCCCGCCGAAGGCGCGGTGGCCACCAAGGCTGTCACGGCCCCCAAGGTGGATACCCGCCCGCTGGACACGCGGCCGGTGACGGCCGCGGCCTCGGGCGCCTCCGCCCCGGCGCCGACGGCCTCGGCGGTGCCCACGCCGGCCCCCGTGACGGCGCCCTCCAAGGAGAGCGACGACGACGTGCAGTGGGCCTGGCCGGCCTCCGGCCCGGTGGCGAGCGGCTTCGACGACAACCGCAGCAAGGGCCTGGCCATCACCGGCAAGGCCGGCGACCCGGTCTATGCCGCGGCCGACGGCCGCGTGGTCTACGCCGGCTCGGGCCTGCGCGGCTACGGCAACCTGGTGATCGTGAAGCACAACGCCACCTACCTGACCGCGTACGCCCACAACCAGACCCTGCTGGTGAAAGAGGACCAGACCGTCAAGAAGGGCCAGAAGATCGCCGAGATGGGCGCCTCCGACGCCGAACGGGTGCAACTGCACTTCGAGATCCGGCGCCAGGGCAAGCCTATAGACCCCTCCAAGCTCCTGCCGTCCCGCTGAACGCGGCTCGGTGCCGCGGTGGCGCGGCAGGTCTGGGGGCGCTCTTCATGCTCCTACAGCGGCCCGAGAGGGCCGCTTCGTGTTTTTGGCCCCGCCGGGGCGACCCGGATAATCCCGCGCATGACTGCACAAGACGAATGGCTGAAGGTCGAGTCGCTCGACATCGAGGCCCAGGGCGTGGCCCACAACGCCGAAGGCAAGGTGGTCTTCATCGAAGGCGCCTTGCCGCGCGAAGAGGCGCAGGTGGATGTCGGGCGCCGCAAGAACCAGTGGGAGCAGGCCACCCTGCGCCACCTGCGGCGCGAGAGCTCGCAGCGTGTGCGGCCGGGCTGCCCGCACTTCGGGCTGCACGCCGGGGCCTGTGGCGGCTGCAAGATGCAGCACCTGGACGCGGGCGCCCAGGTGGCGATCAAGCAGCGGGTGCTGGAGGACAACCTGGCCCACCTCGGCAAGGTCAAGGCCGAGCGCATGCTGCGGCCCATCGAAGGCCCCACCTGGGGCTACCGGTGGCGAGCGCGGCTGTCCGTGCGCCATGTGGCCAAGAAGGGCACGGTGCTGGTCGGCTTCCACGAACGCAAGTCGCGCTACGTGGCCGACATGCAGCAGTGCGAGGTGCTGCCGCGCCACGTCAGCGACCTGCTGATGCCGCTGCGCGGGCTGATAGGCGCGATGGAGGCGCGCGACCGGCTGCCGCAGATCGAGCTGGCGGTGGGCGAGGGCGTCACGGCCCTGGTGCTGCGCCATCTCGAGCCCGTCTCGCCGGGCGACCGGCAGCGCCTGCTGGCCTTTGCGGCCGAGCACGGCGTGCAGTGGTGGCTGCAGCCCAAGGGGCCGGACACGGTGCACCTGCTGGAGGAGGGTGGGCCGGTGCTGGCCTACACGCTGCCGGAGTTCGGCCTGCGCATGCCCTTCAAGCCGACCGACTTCACGCAGGTCAACCACCACATCAACACCGTGCTGGTGGGGCGCGCGCTGCGGCTGCTGGCGGCCACCCGCGGCGAGCGGGTGATCGACTGGTTCTGCGGCCTCGGCAACTTCACGCTGCCGATCGCGACCATGGCCCAGGAGGTGCTGGGCGTGGAAGGCAGCGAGACGCTGGTGGCGCGCTCGCGCGAGAACGCGGCGCTGAATGGCCTGGCCGAGCGCACGCGCTTCGAGGCGCGCAACCTCTTCGAGCTGTCGCCCGATGACCTGGTGGCCTTCGGCCACGCCGACAAGTGGCTGATCGACCCGCCGCGCGAAGGCGCCTTTGCGCTGGCCAAGGCGCTGGCCGACCTGCACGCCGAGCCGCGCGACGGCTGGACGCCGCCGCAGCGCATCGTCTACGTGAGTTGCAACCCGGCTACGCTGGCGCGCGATGCGGGGCTGCTCGTCAACGTGGCGGGCTACCGCTGCACGGCGGCGGGCGCGGTGAACATGTTTCCGCACACGGCGCACGTCGAAAGCATGGCGGTTTTCGAGCGGGCATGAAAAAGGGCTCCGAAGAGCCCTTGTGATGCCAACGTGCCTGTCGCAATTCGGCACCCCCGACGCAGGACGCAACCCCCCCCCAAGTGGCGTGCGCGGATCCGGCTTTGCCGGTCCGCTGCGCGAGCCCCCCTGGGGGGCAGGGAGCGTCAGCGACCGTGGGGGCTAATCCCTTTCTCCGCCGAAGATGCCGAGAATGGCCAGCAGGCTCTGGAACACGTTGTAGACGTCCAGGTAGATCGCCAGCGTGGCGCTGATGTAGTTGGTCTCGCCGCCGTCGATCACGCGCTTGATGTCGTAGACCATGAAGGCCGAGAACAGGCCGATGCACAGCACCGACAGCGTCAGCATCAGCGCGCTGGATTGCACGAAGAAGTTGATCAGCCCGGCCGCGAAGATGATCAGCGCGCCGACGATCAGGAACTTGCCCATGCCGGAGAGGTCGCGCTTGATCACGCTGGCCAGCGAGGCCATGCCGAAGAACACCAGCGCGGTGCCGCCAAAGGCCGTCATGATCAGCGAGGCGCCGTTGCTGAAGCCGAGGATGGCCGCCAGCAGGCGCGACAGCATCAGGCCCATGAAGAAGGTGAAGGCGAGCAGCACGCCGACGCCTGCGGCCGATTCCTTGGTCTTCTCGATCGCGAACATGAAGCCGAACGCGCCCACCAGGAACACCACCAGACTCATGCCGGAGCCTAGGGTGGCCATGATGCCGGTGGAGACCCCCACCCAGGCGCCCAGCACCGTGGGAACCATGGACAGCGCGAGCAGCCAGTAGGTGTTGCGCAGCACGCGACTCTGCTGCGACGCCAGTGAGCCGGCGCCTGATGCGCCGGGATAGGTTTGCAGACCTTCGTTCATGGGACCTCCAGTGGTTTCAAATGGACAGGGCGCTTTGCCGCCTTGCAGCAGTAGACCCTTCGCGCCGATTCTAGTTCCGCACGGGTCCCGGACGCAGGCGGCAGGCTCCGGGTGCACCCGGAGTCGCCGGGGTGATGAACGGCGGGCTATAATCAGCGGGTTTACCCCAAAACAAAGCCGCTCAGCGAAACTCCGCTTCAGTTTCCCCCTCGAGTCCTCCCAAGCCGCCCGCAAAGCGCCGGCAACGGGGAGCCGGGCTGGGCGCGCGAAACACCGGAGTTCCCCTTGCTGCCTGTCCTGCCCCCCGCAATTCTTGCACTCGCAGACGGCACGGTCTTTTCGGGCACCTCGATCGGCGCAGCCGGTCATACGGTCGGTGAAGTGGTGTTCAACACCGCGCTCACCGGCTATCAAGAGATCCTCACCGACCCCAGCTACTGCCAGCAGATCGTCACCCTGACGTATCCGCACATCGGCAACTATGGCGTCAACCCCGAGGATGTCGAGGCCACCCAAGTCCATGCCGCCGGCCTGATCATCAAGGATCTGCCGGTCCGAGTCTCCAATTTCCGCCAGACCCTGAGCCTGGCGGCCTACCTGGCAGCGGAGGGCACGGTGGCGATCGCCGACATCGACACCCGACGCCTGACCCGCCTGCTGCGCAGCAAAGGCGCGCAAAACGGCTGCATCGTCAGCTTCCCGGCCGGCTACGCGGTGACTGCCGCCGACATCGACGCCGCCATCGGCCAGGCGCAGGCCGCACCCAGCATGGCTGGTCTCGACCTGGCCAGGGTGGTCTCGGTGAACGAGCCCTACCAGTGGACCGAGACCGAGTGGCGCCTCGCCCGCGCGGATGGCACGCCGGGCTACGGCACGCTGCAATCGCCGCGCTTCCGCGTCGTCGCCTACGACTTCGGCATCAAGCGCAACATCCTGCGCATGCTGGCCGAGCGCGGCTGCCAGGTGACGGTGGTGCCGGCCAAGACGCCTGCCGCCGAGGTGTTGAAGTACCGGCCGGACGGCATCTTCCTGAGCAACGGCCCCGGCGACCCGGAGCCTTGCGACTACGCCATCGCCGCCACCCGCGAGCTGATCGAAACCGGCATCCCGACCTTCGGCATCTGCCTGGGCCACCAGATCCTGGCGCTGGCCTCGGGCGCCAAGACCTTCAAGATGAAGTTCGGCCACCACGGCGCCAACCACCCGGTCAAGGACCTGGACAGCGGCCGCGTCAGCATCACCAGCCAGAACCACGGTTTTGCGGTCGATGAAAAGACCCTGCCGGCCAATTTGCGGCCGACGCACGTGAGCCTGTTCGACGGCACGCTGCAAGGCCTGGCCCGCACCGACAAGCCCGCCTTCTGCTTCCAGGGCCACCCCGAAGCCTCACCCGGCCCGCACGACATCGCCTACCTGTTCGACCGCTTCACCGCGCTGATGCAGCAGACCTTGCAAACCCGGCCGACGGAGAAGAACAACAATGCCTAAGCGCTCAGACCTCCAATCCATCCTGATCATCGGCGCCGGCCCCATCATCATCGGCCAGGCCTGCGAGTTCGACTACTCCGGCGCCCAGGCCTGCAAGGCGCTGCGCGAAGAGGGCTACCGCGTCATCCTCGTCAACAGCAATCCGGCGACGATCATGACCGACCCCGCCACGGCGGACGCGACCTACATCGAGCCCATCACCTGGCAGGTGGTCGAAAAGATCATCGAGAAGGAGCGCCGGGAACATCCACAAGAAAGGATGGCCGTGCTGCCCACCATGGGCGGCCAGACCGCGCTGAACTGCGCGCTCGACCTGCACCACCACGGCGTGCTGGCCAAGTACGGCGTCGAGATGATAGGCGCCAACGAACACGCGATCGAGAAGGCCGAAGACCGGCTGAAGTTCAAGGACGCGATGACCAAGATCGGGCTGGGCTCGGCCAAGTCCGGCATCGCGCACTCGATGGAGGAAGCGTGGGTGGTGCAAAAGCGCATCACCGCCGAGATCGAGGGCACCGGTTTCCCGATGGTCATCCGCCCCAGCTTCACGCTCGGCGGCACCGGCGGCGGCATCGCCTACAACCCCGACGAGTTCGAAGAGATCTGCAAGCGCGGGCTGGATCTCTCGCCGACCAAGGAGTTGCTAATCGAGGAGTCGCTGATCGGCTGGAAAGAGTACGAGATGGAGGTGGTGCGCGACCGGTCAGACAACTGCATCATCGTCTGCTCGATCGAGAACCTCGACCCCATGGGCATCCACACCGGCGACTCGATCACCGTGGCCCCG
>DATHWJ010000524.1:0-9106 GCA_035460745.1 Ideonella sp.
CGGGTAGCGGCGCCGGCGGTGCGCGCCGGCGACTTCGTCTTCGCCGTGGGCCGCAGCGCCGCCGGCTTGACGCAGGCCAGCTTCGGCCACATTGGCGCGGCGGCCGGCGAGTGGCGCACCTGGCGCGGCGGCCGGGTCGAGCAACTGATGCGGCTGGACGGCGGGCTCTACCCCGGCCTCGAAGGCGCGCCGGTGGCCGACGCCTCGGGCCGCGTGCTCGGCGTCGCCAGCAGCGCCTTCTCGCGCCACCACGGCGTGGTGCTGCCGGCGGCCACCATCGACCGGGTGCTCGACCAGTTGCTGGCCCACGGCCGCGTGCCGCGCGGCTACCTGGGCATCGCGGCCCAGCCGGTGCGCGCGACGCTGGACGGTGCCGAGGTGGAGGGCCTGCTCGTCAGCTCGGTCGCCGAGGACGGCCCGGCGGCGCGCGGCGGGCTGCGGGTGTCCGACGTGATCGTGCGCATCGGCGGCCAGCCGGTGCGCAGTCTCGAGGCGCTGCGCGACCTGCTGCAGGTCGGCGCCCAGGTGCCCGTCGTGGTCGCGCGCGGCGGCCAGGCCCTGGAGCTCACGCTGGCGGTGGCCGAGCGGCCGAGCTCCTCCTGCCGGTAGGCGGCATGCGCCGCATCGTCGTCGTCAGTGCCTCGCCCCTGCTGGCCGAAGGCGTGGCCGCCGCGCTGCGCGGGCCGGCCGACTGGCAGGTGCAGATCGGCCGCGCCGACGAGCCCGCCGACGCCTGGGTGCTGCCCGGCGAGGAGCTGGTCGTGCGCGGCCCGCAGGGCGCCAGCGCCCAGCTCCCGGCAGACACCGGCGCCAGCCGGCTGCGCGCGGCGGTGGGCGCGGTGCTGGAGGGCCTCTCGGTGCGCGAGGCGCCGTGGTTCGCCGGGGTGCCGGACCATGAGCCGCTGACGCCGCGCGAGCTGGAGGTCTTCGAGCTGCTGGGCAAGGGCCTGTCCAACCGCGACATCGGCGAGTTGCTGGGCATCTCCATGCACACCGCCAAGTACCACGTCGGCCAGATCCTCGACAAGGTCGGTGCCGCGACCCGGGCCGAGGCCGTGCACGAAGGCCTGCGCTGCGGCCTGATCGGGCTTTGAGGGCAGGTTACCGGCCCGGTGTTTCGATGTCGATTTTGATTAAGCAACACTGGGTGCGCGCCGAAATGCCGGGTATTCCCCACAATTCTGCTTACAACCATGTCCTTGAACAACCTGTCGATCGGCAAGCGCCTTGTCCTCGTGCTCGGCCTGATCCTGCTGCTGTCGCTGGCCAGCAGCCTGTTCGCGGTGCTGAAGCTGCGCCAGCAGAGCGCTGACATCAACGCGATGGTCACCGACAACATCAAGACCGAGCGTGCGCTGTCCGACTGGATGCGCTACACGACCGCCGGCGTGCAGCGCGCTTCGGCCATCGCGAAGAGCAGCGACCCGGTCCTGGTCGAGTACTTCGCCGCGGCGAGCGCCGAGTCGATCCGCCTGACGAACGAGCTGCAAAAGCAGGTCGAAGCCACGATGGACCTGTCGGAGGAACGCGCGATGTACACCAGGGCCGGCGAGATCCGCAAGGCCTACCTGGCGGCGCGCGAGGAGGTGTCCGGCTTGAAGAAGGCGGGCGATGCGGCCGGCGCGCAGAAGGCGTTCGACGAACGCTTCGAGCCGAAAGCCCGCGAGTACCTCGCCAGCCTGCAAGCGATGACCGACAACCAGCGCGCGCAGCTGGACGCCGCGGCGAAGGCGATGGACGAGAAGCGCCAGCAGGCCTCGGCCATGCTGATGGCCGCGGCCGCGGTGTCGCTGGTCGTCGGCGGGCTGCTCGCGTGGGTGCTGGGCCGCAGCATCGTGGCGCCGCTGAAGCGCGCCGGGCTGATGGCGGATGCCATCGCGAACATGGACCTGAGCGCCGCGCCGCTGAACGACTATGCGAAGGACGAGACCGGCCGCCTGCTGCAATCCATCGACGCGATGCGCAGCGCGCTGACCGGCACGCTGCAGGAAGTGCGCGGCGTCGCCGACGGCATCTCGACCGCCAGCACGCAGATCGCGAGCGGCAACCACGACCTCAGCTCGCGCACCGAGCAGACCGCGAGCAACCTGCAGCAGACCGCTGCCTCGATGGAGCAGCTGACCGGCACGGTGCACCAGAGCGCCGGTTCGGCGTCGCAGGCGAACCAGCTGGCCGCAGCGGCAGCGCAGGTCGCACAGCGCGGCGGCGAGGTCGTTTCGCAGGTGGTCACGACGATGGACCAGATCAACGGCAGCTCCAAGCGCATCGCCGACATCATCGGCGTGATCGACGGCATCGCCTTCCAGACCAACATCCTGGCGCTGAACGCCGCCGTCGAAGCCGCCCGTGCCGGCGAGCAGTGGCGCGGCTTCGCGGTCGTCGCCAGCGAGGTGCGCAGCCTGGCGCAGCGCAGCGCCACCGCCGCGAAGGAGATCAAGGGCCTGATCGGCGAAAGCGTCGACAAGGTCGAGGCCGGCAGCCAACTGGTGCGTGACGCCGGCCAGACGATGCGCGAGATCGTCACCAGCGTGCAGCGCGTGACCGACATGATCGGCGAGATCACCACCGCCGCCACCGAACAAAGCCAGGGCATCGCCCAGGTCAACACCGCCGTCACGGACCTCGACCGGATGACGCAGCAGAACGCCGCGCTGGTCGAGGAATCGGCCGCCGCCGCGGAGAGCCTGAAGGACCAGGCGCAGCGCTTGAGCGGCGTGGTGGGAACCTTCCGGTTGAGCGCGCCGGCCAGCGCATCGAGGTCTCCGGCGGCATGATGCTCTGACGCAGGTTCGGACTCAGGTCCGGGGCTCGCCGCCCGCCGGCGGGCGCGGGCGCCACAGCACCCACACCAGCACGAAGCCGGTGGCCGCGGCCACCACGGCCATCACCGCCAGGCCGACGATGACCGGCGCGCCGGCGTTCTGCACCGTCTCCCAGGTGGCGGCCAGCCAGCCCTGGTGGGCCACCGCCGCCTCGACCTGCTCGGCGGCCTTCTCGTCGACATGCTCGCCCAGCACCGCCTGGCCGATGCGGTGGGCCAGCCAGTAGAGCGGCGCGAAGGTGAAGGGGTTGGAGACCAGCGTCGCCGCGGCCGCGATCGCGACATGGCCGCGCAGCAGGATCGCGGCGCCTATCGACAGCAGGAACTGTGCAAACGGCACCAGCAGCCCGAAGAACAGCCCGATCGCGACGCCGCGCGCCACGCTGCCGCGCTCCATGTGCCAGAGCCGGTCGTCCTCGAGGTGGTGCGCGATCGGGGCGAGCCAGCGCGAGCGGCGTATCGCGTCGCGACTGGGAATCCAGCGTTTGAACATGGTCGCTTCGGTGTCGGTGGCACTGCGGAGTTCAATGCGCTTGCCGCAAACCATAGCAGCATGCCGTGTCGGCGGAAGGGCCGGCCGGCGCCGCAACCGACAATGCGGGCTATGAAAGCCCCCAAAAGACTGCAGGCCCTGATCGAAGAAGGCCTGATCGACACCGTCGTGCGCCAGCTGATGAGCGGCAAGGAGGCGATGGTCTATGTGGTGCGCTGCGGCGATGAGACACGCTGCGCCAAGGTCTACAAGGAGGCCACCCAGCGCAGCTTCCGCCAGGCGGTGGACTACACCGAGAACCGCAAGGTCAAGAACACCCGCCAGGCCCGCGCGATGGCCAAGGGCACGCGCTTCGGCCGCCAGGCCCAGGAAGAGGCCTGGCAAAGCGCCGAGGTCGATGCCCTCTACCGCCTGGCGGCAGCCGGCGTGCGCGTGCCCAAGCCGCACAACTTCCACGACGGCGTGCTGCTGATGGAGCTGGTGACCGACGCCCACGGCGATGCCGCTCCGCGCTTGAACGACGTGGTCTTCACCGCCGAGCAGGCGCGCCGCCACCACACAGCGCTGCTGGGCGAGGTGGTGCGCATGTTGAGCGCGGGCGTGGTGCACGGCGACCTCTCCGAGTTCAACATCCTGCTCGCCGACGACGGCCCGGTCATCATCGACCTGCCGCAGGCCGTGGACGCCGCCGGCAACAACCACGCCCCGCGCATGCTGATGCGCGACGTCAACAACCTGCGCGATTTCTTCGGCCGCTTCGCCCCCGAGCTGCTGGCCACCCGCTACGGCCCCGAGATCTGGGACCTCTACGAACACGGCCTGCTGAACCCCGCGGTGGTGCTGACCGGCCGCTACGAGCGCAAGGCCGGCGCTGTGGACCTCGGCGCCGTGATGCGCGAGATCGACGACGCCAAGGACGAAGAAGCCGCCCGCCGCATGCGCATGCAGGCAGTGAGCTGAGGCCAGCCGCCCCGCGCGGCAATCCCACCCGATCCCCTCGTTTACCAACACGCCAGGGTTTTCACTGATCACAATGTATGTACTAGTTAGTACATTCCTCTCCAGCCGGCTCATTCCCCAGGCCGCATCACGGAGACAAACCCCATGAACCCGAGATCCCCCAGCGCCACGGCGCAGATCGAAGCGAAGCGCTCGCCCAAGAAGGCTGCCTTCGCGAGCTGGATAGGCAGCGCCGTCGAGTACTACGACTTCTTCATCTACGGCACCGCCGCTGCGCTGGTGTTCGGCAAGATCTTCTTCCCGTCGTTCGACCCCAAGATCGCCACCATCGCCGCGTTCGCCACCTTCGGCGTGGCCTACATCGCGCGGCCCTTCGGCGCGCTGATACTGGGCCACGTCGGCGACAAGTTCGGCCGCAAGAAGGTGCTCACCTTCACGCTGCTGCTGATGGGGGTCTCGACCTTCCTGGTCGGCGTGCTGCCCACCTACGACCAGATCGGCATCGCCTCGCCCATCATGCTGGTGATACTGCGCCTGCTGCAGGGCATCTCGGCTTCCGGCGAACAGGCCGGCGCCAACTCGATGACGCTGGAGCATGCGCCCGACCACCGGCGCGCCTTCTTCACCAGCTTCACGCTCTCGGGCACGCAGGCCGGGCTGATCCTGGCGACGCTGGTCTTCATCCCGGTCTCGGCGCTGCCCGAGGAGCAGTTGCTGTCGTGGGGCTGGCGGGTGCCGTTCTTCCTCAGCGCGATCGTCGTCGCGGTGGGCTTCTGGGTGCGCCGCACGCTGCCGGAGACGCCCGCCTTCGAGGAAGACAAGCGCCAGCACGCCAAGGCCAAGCTGCCGGTGGTGGAGCTCTTCAGCCACCATTCGCCCGAGGTGCTGCGCGTGATCTTCGCCGCGCTGGTCTCGGTGGTGAGCACCATCTTCAGCGTCTTCACGCTCTCGTACGCAGTCAACACCATGCACATCCCGCGCGCCACCATGCTGACGGTGCTGGTGCTGGCCAACGTCATCGCGCTGGCGGCCATCCCGCTCTGGGCCTCGCTGTCCGACCGCATCGGCCGCCGCCCCGTCTTCGTGTTCGGCGCGCTCGGCTCGGCGGCGCTGATCTGGCCCTACATGTGGGCCATCAGCACGGCCGACATCCCGCTGATCTTCACCTTCGGCCTGCTGCTGTCGGGCGTGGTCTACAGCGCGGCCAACGGCGTCTGGCCGGCGATGTACGGCGAGATGTTCGACACCCGGGTGCGCCTGTCCGGCATGGCCATAGGCACGCAGATCGGCTTTGCGCTGGGCGGCTTCGCGCCCACCATCAGCGCCGCGCTGCTCGGCGAAGGGCCCACGGGCTGGATGCCGGTCGCGCTGTTCACCACCGCGGCCGCGCTGGTCTCGGCGGTCTCGGCCTGGTCGGCCCGCGAGACCTGCCGCGTGCCGATGAACCAACTCGGCAAGCGCGCGCCGGCCGAAGGTGAATCGCTGGTCCGCGCCGCGGCCTGACCTGCCCACGAAAGTCCACGATGATCACTGGCAAGACGACCTTGATCGCCCACCTGGGCTACCCGACCGAGGCCTTCAAGGCGCCGATGATCTACAACCCCTGGTTCGAGCGGCAGGGCATGGACGCGGTGGTGATGCCCATGGGCGTCAAGGCCGGCGACTACCCCGCCGTGCTGGCCGCGCTCGCCCGCGTCACCAACCTGCGCGGCGCGCTGGTGACCATGCCGCACAAGATCGCCACGCTCTCGCTGGCCGATGAGGTGACGCCCACCGCCCGCATCGCCGGCGCCTGCAACGCGCTGCTCAGGCGCGAGGACGGCAGCTGGCTGGGCGACCAGTTCGACGGCGCCGGCTTCGTGCGGGCCGCGCTGCGCAAGGGGCGGGTGATCGAGGGCGCGAGCGCACTGGTGGTGGGCAGCGGCGGTGTCGGCTCGGCCATCGCCGCGTCGCTGGCCGCGGCCGGTGTCGCGCGGCTGGCGCTGTTCGACAGCCACCCCGCCGCCGCCGCTGCGCTGCGCGACCGCCTGCTGCAGCACTACCCCGGGCTGGTGGTCGAGACCGGCGCCAACGACCCGGCCGGCCACGACATCGTCGTCAACGCGACCCCGCTGGGCATGAACGCCGGCGACCCGCTGCCGATGGACGTCTCGCGCATCGCGCCGACGGCCTTCGTCGGCGAGGTGGTGATGAAGCAGACCCTGACCGCCTTCCTCGCCGCGGCCCGCGAGCGCGGCTGCCAGGTGCAGGTGGGCTCGGACATGCTGTTCGAGATGATCCCGGCCTACCTGGAGTTCTTCGGCTTCGGCAGCGCCACCGCCGACGAGCTGCGAGCGGTGGCAGCGCTGCCGGACTGAATTTCAGGCGGGCGACGGCGTGCGGCGCGACCGGGCCGGCTTGGCCGCCGGCGCCCGGTTGGCACCGCGCCGCGCCGTTGCCTTGCGGGCCGCCGGCTTCTTGGCCGGCGCGGCCGGCTTGGGCGACACGGCCTTGTCGGCGTGGGCGAACTGCAGCCGCAGGCCCCAGCCCACCAGCGTGCCGGCGTCCTGCGCGGCGGCGTCGCGGATGCGCAGCGTCCAGGTGCCGCTGCAATCGACGCCGGCCAGGGCCCGCAGGCCCCGGGTGTTGGCGCTGTCGTAGACCTTCTTCAGGCTGTTGCGGGTGCCGCCGGTGCGGTTGTGCAGCACGATGGGTGACGCGCCCGCACCGGCTGGCGGCAGCAGCGTGACCACCAGGTCGCCGATGTAGGTGTGTGCCAGCTCCAGCGCCACCGTGACGGCCTGCACCGGCGTGCTTTCGGCCACCTCGAGCGCGAACTCCACCGTCTGCAGGTCGGGGATGGGCGCGTCGAAGCGACGGCTCACCGTGACCTCGCTGCGCGGCTGCGGCGCGGCCAGCTCGACGGCGGTGCGTGCGTTGAGCCGGCCATGGCCGTACAGCGCGCTGTGGCCTTGCGCGTCGTAGGCGCCGCCCTGCGGGTCGATGCGGTCGCCGGCGCGCTTGAGCAGGTCTTTCACCTCGTGCCACTTGAGCTCGGGGTTGACGGCCAGCACCAGCGCGGCCACGCCGGCGGCGCCCGGGCAGGCGCTGGAGGTGCCGCCGAAGCTGTTGGTGAACTGGCCGGCGGCGTCTCCGTCGGCCGTGCTGCCGGCGTTGTAGCCGTCGCGGCCGTGCCGGTCCACGGTCCAGATGCCGGGGGTCAGCGGCTCGGGGTGCTGAATGTCGGCAAAGCCGAAATCGCTGCTCGGGAAGGCACACCACACCGCGTCGCCGAAGTCGCTGTAGACGCTGCGGCGGCCGGTGTCGTTGCAGGCCGCCACCGCGATCACGTTGGGGTTGCTGGCGTAGCCGTCGTTGTCGACCGGCTCGTTGCCGTTGCCCGCCGCGAAGAGCACCACGCAGCCCTTGCCGCCGCGGCCTTCGGTGATCACGTGTTCGATCGCCAGCCGGGTGCTGGCCGGCAGGCCGACGACCTCCTGGTGCACCGGGTCGGCCGGGTTCCACCAGTCGCCGTCCTGCGGGCCCCAGCTGCAGGAGATCACGTCGGCGCCGTGCTGGGCGGCCCACAGGAAGGCCTCGGCCTCGCGCTGCGAGCCCAGGCCGGAGGCCAGGCGTATCGGCATCAGCCTGGCGGCCGGCGCCACGCCGGAGGCGCCCAGCGTGCCGTTGGCGGCGGCCACGCCGGCGCAGGCCGTGCCGTGGTTGTCGCCGCGACCTTGCGGCCGCGGGTCGCCCGTCTGCTCCGTGGCGTCGCGCGGCGCGACGACCTTGCCGGCGCCGGCGAACTCGGGGTGGTCGATGTCCACGCCGTCGTCGATCACCGCGATGGTGATGCCCTCGCCGCGGGTGAGCTGGTGGGCCGCCGCGACGTTGGCATGCGCATCCACCGTGACGCCGTTCACCGTGGTCTTCTTCAGGTGCCACTGCGTGTCGAAGATGGCTTTGCGGGCGCGCGGCCGTATCAGCTCGGGGTGGCAGTACTCCACGTCGTCGCGCGCCAGCAGCTGCTGCGCGATCTCGAAGACCTTCTGGCCGGTGCCCTCGGGCGCCTCGACGAAGAAGCCATTGGTGGCGTAGCTGACCTCCTGCTTGATCGCCAGCGCCGCGTCGCGCAGCACCTCGCGGCAGGCCTCGGCATCCGCCGTGTCGACGAACTTGACGAACAGGTTCTCGGTGTAGAGCACCGGTTCGCCGCTCTTGGGATCGACCAGCACGCCGCCGGCGAAGCGCACGTCGGGTACCGCCTGCAGCGCCGTCTTGCGCTCCTGCAGCGAGCGCTTGCCGCGGCCCACCGGCACGCGGAACACCTCCACCCCCGCGTCGGGGTAGGAGAGCACCAGCGCGCCGTCCTGCAGGTCGGCCGGCGGCGGCACGGCCACCGGGCCGCCGCCGCGCATCACCGGCTGCTTGCTGCGGGTGCGCACGGCGATCAGGTCGCTGCTGGTCTTGAGCTCGCTCGCGGGCTCGTCTTTGCGGCCGAGGTGGAAGGTGGGCATGGTGGGCACTCCTCTGGGCTGGCGGAATCGCCAAGTGTGATGGGCGCAGGCTAGCCGGTGAAGCAGCGTGTCGCCATCCCCTGAACCCGGCTGCGCATCCTTCGTTTTGAGGACGACCGCTTCGGCCTGTCGGGTGCCGCCGTAGGGGCCTCGCCAAGACGTGCAGAATGCGCGCCACGCTGCAGCGCAGCAATCCCTCACCTCCTAGCTGGATCAGAACATGAGCGTTCACCTGGTCGAATCTGCCGGCGCGGCCCCGGCTGCCCGTGCCCCGCTGAACCTGCCGCGCCTGCGCGAGCAGCTCGCCCGCGGCGAAAAGATCACGATGCTGACGGC
>DATHWJ010000525.1:0-4051 GCA_035460745.1 Ideonella sp.
CTCGCGCGCACGCCTCAACCGCCGGAAGGCGTGAGCTACGCGCGCAAGATCGAGAAGGCCGAGGCGGCGATCGACTGGGCCGAGCCGGCGGAGGTCATCGAGCGCCGCGTGCGCGCCTTCGATCCCTTCCCGGGCGCCCACTTCGGTCTCGGCAACGAGACCGTCAAGCTGTGGCGTGCGGCCCTCGCGGAAGGCCGCCCGGGCGAGCCGCCGGGCACCGTGCTGCAGGTCGACGACGAATCGCTAGTGGTCGCCTGCGGGGCCGCAGCGCTGGCCTTGCGCGAACTGCAACGGCCCGGGGGTCGCCGCCTGCCGGTGCGCGAGTTCCTTGCCGGCCACGCCGGCCCGCTGCCACCGCGCCTGACCTGACCCCGCCGACAACCGGGGATTGAACTCCCGGCCGCCGGGCGCATCTACCGCAGCGTCACGGCGCCGCATCCGGCGCCGAACCAAGGAAGCCAACGTGTTCAACCTGCTGAAAACCGCCGTGCTGATGGCCGCCATCACGGCGCTGTTCATGGCCATCGGCGCGGTGATCGGCGGGCGCCAGGGCATGATCCTGGCGCTGGGCGTCGCCGTGGCGATGAATTTCTTCAGCTACTGGTTCTCCGACAAGCTGGTGCTGAAGATGTACAACGCGCAGGAGGTCGATGCGACCTCGGCGCCGCAGTTCCACCGCATGGTGTCCGAGCTGTCGCAGCGCGCCGGCCTGCCGATGCCGCGCGTCTACCTGATCCAGGAGGACGCGCCGAATGCCTTCGCCACCGGCCGCAACCCGCAGCACGCGGCGGTCGCCGCCACCACCGGCATCCTGCGCCTGCTAAGCGACCGCGAGCTGCGCGGCGTGATGGCGCACGAGCTGGCCCACGTCAAGCACCGCGACATCCTGATCTCCACCATCAGCGCGACCATGGCCGGCGCGATCTCGATGCTGGCCAACTTCGCGATGTTCTTCGGCGGGCGCGACAACGACGGCCGCTCGACCAACCCGCTGGTCGGCATCCTGGTGATGATCCTGGCGCCGCTGGCCGCCAGCCTGATACAGATGGCGATCAGCCGGGCCCGCGAGTTCGAGGCCGACCGCGGCGGCGCCGAGATCTCCGGCGACCCGCAGGCCCTCGCCTCGGCGCTGCAGAAGATCCACCGCTACGCCCAGGGCATCCCGCTCGAGACCACCGAGCGCCACCCCGAGACGGCGCAGATGATGATCATGAACCCGCTCTCCGCCGGCGGGCTGCGGGGCCTGTTCTCGACCCACCCGGCGACCGAGGAGCGCGTCGAGCGCTTGCTGGCGATGGCGCAGGGCATGGGGCGGCGCTGAGGCTGGGGAGGCCACCGGGTGCATCCGGGGGCCTCAAGCCCGCGGCAGGGGCGGCCGATAAGGCAGGAGTTCTCCCTCCCACTGCCCATGCCATGCGCCGACTCCTGCCTCTTTTTGCCCTGACGAGCCTGCTGCTCGCCGGCTGCGACCAGTTGGGCATCGAGAGCGCCACCGTGGTGGCCGAGCACCGCGCGGCCGAAGGCAAGGCCATCGGTGCCGCCTGCCGCCATGCCGGCCGGGCCATCGAAGACTGCTACACGCTGAACAAGAAGGCCGAGAAGGCCGCCATCTACGCCGGCTGGCGCGAGATGGACGACTACATGCGCGAGAACAAGCTGGAGCCGGTGGTGCCGCAGATCAAGCCGGCCGAGCCCAAGCCCAAGCCTGCCGAGGGCGACGAGGCGGCCGACGACCACGCAGACGAAGGCCCGGCCAGCAAGCCGGCGGCCGGCGGCAAGGCGGGCGCCAAGAAGGCCTCGGCGCACTGACTGCACTGACTGCACTGACCGCACGGGCCGCGGCCCGGCTTGCGGCGCTGCCCGCCTGACCCCTGCCCGGGTCGCCGCGCCCGGACGCGTGCGACGGGCATAGGACAATGCCGGCATGACAGATGCCGGGCGGTTGTGGAGACATCCTGAGTTCAGGCGCGGAGGCCGCGAGATGCTGGGCATTTCGCTGGGCATCGGCGCCTGGGGCTTGGTGACCGGCGTCGCGATGGTCAAGACCGGCCTGCCCATTCCGCTGGCCGTGCTGATGACGCTGGTGGTGTTCGCGGGCAGCGCCCAGCTGGCGGCCCTGCCGCTGATCGTGGCCGGCGCGCCGATCTGGGTCGTCTGGGCGACGGCAGCCTGCGTGAACCTGCGCTTCCTGATCTTCAGTGCCGGCTGGCGCCCCTACTTCGGCCACCTGCCGCGCGCGCAGCGCATCGGGCTGACCTATTTTGCGGCCGATCTCAACTACGTGTGCTTCATGCACCGCTTCCCCGAGCCCCAACCGGCGCCCGAGCAGGTGCCGTACTTCCTCGGCGGTGTGGCGGTGAACTGGGCGGCCTGGCAGGTTTTGTCGATGCTCGGCATCGCGCTGGCCGACGTCATCCCCACGGCCTGGGGCCTGGGCTTCGCCGGCACGCTGGCCTTGCTGGGCCTGACCGGCACGCTGCTGTCCGACCGCGTGACCTGGATCGCAGCCGCCGTCGCTGCCTGCGCGGCGGTCGCGGCCTATGCCTTGCCGCTGAAGCTCAACATCGTGGTCGCCATCGCCGCCGCGGTGGCGGTCGGCGTGATGATGGATCACTTTGCGCCGCTCAAGGCACAGCCTGGCAAGGACACCACCCCATGACGACCTGGGAGGCGGTGCTGACGATTTTCGGCCTGGCGGCGATCACGGTGCTCACGCGCGCTTTCTTCCTGCTCACCGACCGGGAGCTGCCCATCCCGGCCTGGCTGACCGAGGCCCTGCGCTACGCGCCGCTGGCCGCGCTGGTGGCGGTGGTGGTGCCCGAGATCGTGCTGACGCAGGGCCACCTGCTCGGCACCTGGCGCGACGCGCGGCTGCCGGCCGCCGCGGTCGGCGCACTTTGTTACTGGCGTACGCGCAGCATCCTTGGCACCATCGTTGCTGGGACTGCCGTGCTGTTGCTGTTTCGCCTGGGACTGGGCTGGTGAATTGCCGCCTGTCCGACCGTCCTGGTACCGCTTCTTCCACTGACTCTCTGACACCGCCGCTCCCATGAACGTCATCCGCTTCTCCGACCTCGTCGCCCAGGGCCAAGCCAAGGGCCAGCGTGTTTTCATCCGTGCCGACCTCAACGTGCCGCAGGACGATGCCGGCCAGATCACCGAAGACACGCGCGTGCGTGCCTCGGTGCCCTGCATCCAGATGGCGCTCGATGCCGGCGCCGCGGTGATGGTGACCAGCCACCTCGGCCGGCCCACCGAGGGCGAGTTCAAACCCGAAGATTCGCTGGCCCCCGTCGCCGTGCGCCTCGGCGAGCTGCTCGGCCGCAACGTGAAGCTGGTGGCCGGCTGGGTCGACGGCGTCGAGGTCGCGCCGGGCGAGGTCGTGCTGCTGGAGAACTGCCGCGTCAACAAGGGCGAGAAGAAAAACGACCCCGTGCTGGCGAAGAAGATGGCCGCGCTGTGCGACATCTTCGTGCACGACGCCTTCGGCACCGCCCACCGCGCCGAGGCCTCCACCTACGGCATTGCCCAGTTCGCGCCCATCGCCTGCGCCGGCCCGCTGCTGGCGGCCGAGATCGACGCCGTCACCAAGGCGCTGGCCAACCCCAAGCGCCCGCTGGTGGCCATCGTCGCCGGCTCCAAGGTCAGCACCAAGCTCACCATCCTGCAAAGCCTGGCCGAGAAGGTCGACGGCCTGATCGTCGGCGGCGGCATCGCCAACACGTTCATGCTGGCCGCCGGCCTGAAGATAGGCAAGAGCCTGGCCGAGCCCGACCTGCTGGACCGCGCCAGGGCGGTGATCGAGGCGATGAAGGCGCGTGGCGCCGCGGTGCCCATCCCGGTCGACGTCGTCACGGCCAAGGCCTTCTCGGCCGACGCGCCGGCCACCGTCAAGGACGCTGCCGACGTCGCCGACGACGACCTGATCCTCGACATCGGCCCCCAGACCGCGGCCATCCTCGCCGCCCAGCTCAAGGCCGCCGGCACCATCGTCTGGAACGGCCCGGTCGGCGTGTTCGAGTTCGACGCCTTCTCCAAGGGCACCGAGGCC
>DATHWJ010000526.1:0-12037 GCA_035460745.1 Ideonella sp.
GTGAGCACGCCATCGTGATGAGCCTGCCGCTGACCGCGGACGGGGCCGACCATGCGCTGGAGTGAACGCCAGCGCGAGATGCTGGGCACGATGGGCCTGCGGCTGTGGGAGCCGGCCCGAGGCGCCGGGGACGACGACAGCGCGGTGACGCTCCTGGGCGAAGCGCATGCCGGCGAGCCGCAGCAACCTGTCCCGCTCGCTGCCGTGGCGCACGCTGCGGCTGTTGCCCCGGCCGCTCCTGCGCCGCGCGCCGCCGCCGTGGCCGTGGCCGAGCCGGTGGCCCCGCCTGCAGGTCCGGCGCCCGCCCCGGCCCTTCTCTCCGAGCGCGCCCGCCTCATCGCCACGATGGACTGGCCGGCGTTGCGCGCCTCGGTCGCCGAGTGCCGCGCCTGCAGCCTGTGCGAGAGCCGCACGCAGACGGTGTTCGGCGTGGGCAACGAGCAGGCGCACTGGATGATCGTCGGCGAAGCGCCGGGCGAAAACGAAGACCGGCAAGGCGAGCCTTTCGTCGGCAAGGCCGGCCAGCTGCTCGACAACATGCTGCGCGCGCTGCAGCTCTCGCGCCAGGCCGGGTCGCCGGCGCAGCAGGTGTTCATCGCCAACACGCTCAAGTGCCGGCCGCCGCGCAACCGCAACCCCGGGCCGGAGGAGCTGGCCCAGTGCGAGCCCTACCTGCAGCGCCAGATCGCGCTGGTGCAGCCGCGCGTGATCCTGGCCATGGGCAAGTTCGCGGTCAAGGCGCTGCTGGGCAGCGACGAGGCCATAGGCCGGCTGCGCGGCCGGGTGCACCGCTTCGGCGCCATCCCGGTGGTCGTCAGCTACCACCCGGCCTATCTGCTGCGCCAGCTGACCGACAAGGCCAAGGCCTGGGAGGACCTGTGCCTGGCGGCCTCGCTGATCGGGCAGGGTGGCGAGCCATCCCGCGACGCGGCGGCTACTTCTTCTTGACCGGCCGCTGCCAGCGCGGCAGGCTGATCTGGCGGGCCCGGGTCAGCGTGAGCTGGCCGGCGGGGGCGTCCAGCGCCAGCGTGGAGCCGCCGCCGATGGTGGCACCGTCGCCCAGCGTGATCGGGGCGATCAGCACGCAGTTGGAGCCCACGTGCACGTCGTCGCCGATCACGGTGCGGTGCTTGTTGGCGCCGTCGTAGTTGGCGGTGATGCTGCCGGCGCCGAAGTTGACACGCTCGCCCACCGTCGAGTCGCCCAGGTAGGCCAGGTGGTTGGCCTTGGCGCCGCGGGCCAGCGTGGAGTTCTTCACCTCGACGAAGTTGCCGATGTGCACCTCCTCGCCCAGCTCGGCGCCCGGCCGCAGCCGCGCATAAGGCCCGATCAGCGAGCCCGCGCCCACCGTCACGCCCAGCGTGTCGCCGTCGATGTGGGTGAAGGGGTGGATCACCGCGCCGGCGCCTATGCTCGCGTTGCGTATCACGCAGTGGGCGCCGATGCGCACGCCGTCGGCCAGGCTCACGCGGCCCTCGAAGATGCAGTTGACGTCGATCTCGACGTCGCTGCCGCAGGCCAGCTCGCCGCGCTGGTCGAAGCGCGCCGGGTCGGCCAGCCGCACGCCGGCCTCCATCAAGGCCTCGGCCTGGCGGCGCTGCAGCCGGCGCTCCAGGTCGGCCAGCTGCGCCGGGCTGTTGACGCCCAGCACCTCGGTCTCGCTGGCCGCGCTGGCGGTCACCACCGGCACGCCGTCGGCCACCGCCATCGCGACGATGTCGGTCAGGTAGAACTCGCGCTGCGCGTTGTCGTCGCTCAGCGCCATCACCCAGCGCTTCAGCAGCGCGGTGGGCGCCGCCATCATGCCGGTGTAGACCTCGCGGATGGCGCGCTGCGCATCGCTCGCGTCCTTGTGCTCGACGATGGCCTGCACCTGCTCGCCGCTGCGCACGATGCGGCCGTAGCCGGTGGCGTCCGCCAGCGTGACGGTGAGCAGCGCCAGCCGCTCGCCGCCGCAGGCATCGACCAGGGCCTGCGCGGTCGCCGCGGCGATCAGCGGCGTGTCGCCGTTCAGGACCAGCGTGGTGCCGGGCTGCTCGCCCAGCGAGGGCACGGCCTGCTGCACCGCGTGGCCGGTGCCCAGCTGGGGCTCCTGGCGCACGAAGCCGCAGCCCGCCGCAGCCGCCTCGCGCTCCACCGCCTCGGCGCCGTGGCCGGTGATCACCAGCGTGCGCTCCGGCCCCAAGGCCGTGGCGGTCTTCAGAACATGCTGCAATAGGCTGCGCCCGGCGAGGGTGTGCAGCACCTTGGGGCGGGACGAACGCATGCGGGTGCCCTTGCCCGCGGCCATGATCACGATGTTCAACGCCATGCCAAAGCTCTTAGTCAATCGCGCCGGAAAGGCCGGCGGCCAGCGCCCGATTATCGTGGCGCTCGCCTGCGCCGCCGTGCTGCTGGTGGCCGGCTGCAGCGCATTGAAGCTGAGCTACGGCCACGGGAGCGACCTGAGCTACTGGTGGGCCGACAAGTACGTCGACTTCGACGACGCGCAGGCGCCGCAGGTGCGCGCCGCGCTGGACCAGTGGTTTGCCTGGCACCGTACCAGCCAGTTGCCGGACTACGCGCAGCAGCTCGTGCGGGCCCAGGCCGAGGTGCAGCAGCCGGTCAGCGCCGAGCAGGCCTGCCGCTGGTACGGCCTGTTGCAGGCCCGCGCCGACACCGCCTTTGCGCAGGCCGTGCCGGCGATGGCCCGGCTGGCGCTGGAGGTGAAGCCCGGCCAGCTGCAGCACATGGCCAAGCGCTTTGACAAGCTGAATGCCGAGTACCGCGACGACGTGCTGGAGGAGACCCCGCCCGAGCAGCACAAGATCGCCGTGAAGAAGCTGCGCGAGCGCTACGAGATGCTGTTCGGCTCGCTGGACAGGCCGCAGCGCGCCGCGCTCGACGCGGCCGTGGCGGGCCTGCCCGTCACGCCGGTGCTGTGGGACGCCGAACGCCGCCAGCGCCAGCAGGCGCTGCTGGCCACCTTGAAGCGGTTGGTGGCCGAGAAAGCCTCGCCCGAGCAGGCCCAGGCCGCGCTGCAGGCGCTCTACGAGCAGGCCAAGCACTCGCCGCGGCCGGCTTACGCCGCCGCTCAGCAGCAGATGGCGCAGGCCCACTGCGCGCTGTTTGCCCAGATCCACACGCTCAGCTCGCCGGGCCAGCGCCGCGAGGCGGCCAAGAAGCTGCGCGGCTGGGAGGACGATGCCCGCACGCTGGCGGCCGCGGCTTCGCCGCAGGCTGTGGCCAAGGTGGCGCAGCTGTCGCTGCCGTGGGCGGCGCCGCTCTGGGACTGAGCGTCACGCGCGAGACCCGCCGCTCGGCGGGTGTGCCATGCGAGCGTCGCGCCGAGAGCGGTGGCTCGCGCTCAGGGCAGCGCGACTTGCACCGGGTGCGGCGCCGGCTGCACCGCCGGGAAGCCCTGCAGCGCCGCCGCGAACATCGCCGCCAACACTGTGTTGCCGCCGGCGTTGAGGCCGTCGCTGCGGGCGTGGGCCTCGTAGAGCGCTTCGCCGCTGGCGCGGTCGCGTATCAGCACCACCACCTCGCGCAGGTACTCGGAGGACGACGGGCCGTAGCGCGACGCGCCGAACGGCCCATAGCCGTAGGGACCGTAGCCATAGCCGCCATGAGGCCCGTACCAGGCCGGGCCCGGCCAGCCCGCGAAGCCCCAGCGGCTGACGAAGGGGCCGCGCCACCAGAACGGGTCGTCCCAGCCCGGCCGGTCCTGCCGCGTCACGCGGGCGCCGATCTGCACCACCACGTCGGGCGCGGCGCCTGCCGCCACCGGCGCGAAGCCGGCCTGCTGCAGCGCCGCCTGCGCGCCTTGCTCCAGCTCGGTCTGCTCGGGCGAGGCTTCGGGCGTCTGCTGCGAGGGCAGGCGCTCGATCGCGAAGCTGCCGGCGGCGCGGCCGGCCGGCCACTGGCCGTAGCTGCTGACCTGGCTTTGCACGGTGTTCAGGCTGGCGCAGCCGGCCAGCCAGGCGCCGGCGAGCAGGCCGCAGGCCAGCACGGCGCGCCGTGCACCGGCCCGCAGCGCGGGGGATGAGGGAAGAGGGGTGGTCATGACGGGGGCCTCCGGAAACCGGGCCGAAAAAGCGATCAGTCCAGATCCAGTCGAACGGTCTGCAGGCCCGCGGCGTTGACCGCCGGCCCGGGGCTGGCGCAATCATCGTCGTCGTCGAAGGCCTTGTCGCCCTGCGGGTCGGGCCGGCCGGTGGCCTTCAGGGTCTTGAACGGGTGCAGCGACGTGTCCATCAGGTGCGAGAGCGAGACATGGCCCATCGCGTGGAACATGTTGTCGATGCGGCCCGGGTACTGGCGCTCCCAGTCGCGGATCATCTGCTTGATCTGCACCCGCTGCAGGTTGGTCTGGCTGCCGCACAGGCTGCAGGGGATGATGGGGAAGGCGCGGTGTGCGGCCCAGCGCTCCAGGTCGGCCTCGGCCACGTAGGCCAGCGGGCGTATCACCACGTGCTCGCCGTTGTCGCTCACCAGCTTGGGCGGCATGCCCTTGAGCCGGCCACCGAAGAACATGTTCATCAGCATGGTCACCACCATGTCGTCGCGGTGGTGGCCGAGCGCGATCTTGGTGGCGCCCAGCTCCCGGGCGACGCGGTAGAGGATGCCGCGCCGCAGCCGCGAGCACAGGCTGCACAGCGTCTTGCCCTCGGGGATCAGGCTCTTGACGATGGAGTAGGTGTCCTGCTCCTCGATGTGGAAGGGCACGCCGCGCTGGCGCAGGTAACTGGGCAGCACCTCTTCGGGGAAACCGGGCTGCTTCTGGTCGAGGTTGACGGCGATCAGCTCGAACGCGATGGGCGCGCGCTGGCGCATGTCGATCAGGATGTCGAGCATGGCGTAGCTGTCCTTGCCGCCCGACAGGCAGACCATCACCTTGTCGCCGTCCTCGATCATGTTGAAGTCGGCGATCGCCTGGCCGACCTGGCGGTGCAGGCGCTTGCTCAGCTTGTTGGCCTCGAAGGCGCTGCGGCGGTCGGCGTGGGGCGCCGGCGCGGCGGCCTCGGGCGACGTCGGGGTGGGCAGCACGGCGCTCATGGGCGGTTCTCCAGGTCTTGGCGGCTCACGTCCACCTCCACCGACACGCCATCGCAGTCGGGGAATACATTGGGTTTGCCTATGCGCACCAGCACGCGGCTGATGGCCGGCTGGGCCAGCACCCGCTCGGCGACGCGGGCGCACAGCGTCTCGATCATGTTGACGTGGCCGCGCGCCACCTCCTCGAGCACCACGCCGCGCAGGTGCCGGTAGTCGAACACGTCGTCCACGCTGTCGTGCGCGGGCATCAGCGGGCCGGGCACGTCGGCGATCAGCGTCACCAGCAGCGGCTGGCGCGCCTTGAGCTCGTGCGAGAGGATGCCGATGCTGGCCTGCACGCGCAGCTTGTCGATCGTGATGCGTCTGATCGTGGGAGGAGAGGTGCTCATGGGGTGCGGGCCGGGCCGGTCAGGGGTGGCGTGTCAAAGGCAAAGTCGCGCGCGCGCGGCAGCAGGTGCTGGCCGGCGTCGACCAGCAGCGTGCAGCCGGTCATCGCGCGCGACTGCAGCGCGAAGCGCACGGCGGCGGCGACGTCTTCGGCGCCGATGCCATAGCCCAGCGGCGCCTGGGCCTGCAGCCGCTGCAGGCGGTGGTCGTCGATCAGCTCGCTGCCCAGCGTGAGCCCGGGGCTGACGCCGACCACGCGCACGTGCGGCGCCAGCGCCAGCGCCAGCATGCGGCCGGCCGAGGCCAGCGCGGCCTTGGACAGCGTGTACGAAAAATAGTCGGGGTTGGGGTGGTCCAGCTTCTGGTCGAGCAGGTTGACGACGCAGCCGCGGCCGTCGCGCCCGGCCAGGTGGGCCGCCAGCGCCTGCGCCAGCAGCACCGGCGCCGCAGTATTGGCCTGCCAGTGGCGCTGCATGGCGTCGGGGGCGGCCGTCTCGGCGTTGTCGTACTCGAACAGCGAGGCGTTGTTGACGACCGCGTCGGCGCGGCCGAAGTGGGCCAGCACGGCGGGCAGCAGCGCGCGGCATTCGGCTTCGTCGGCGAGATCGGCCTGGAAGACCTGGGCGGCGGCGCCGAGCGCGCGGGCGTCGGCGGCGGTTTCTTCGGCGTCGTCGCCCCAGTGGCGGCAGTGCACTGCGAGGTCGAAGCCGTGCGCAGCCAGCTCGAGCACGATGGCGCGCCCGATGCGGCGCGGCGCGCCGGTGACCAGGGCCACCGGGCGGGGGGCCGTGCGAGGGGACATGGGGCGGCTCTCGCCCGGCACTTCAGACATGAAACCTACAATCTCTCGATGCAATCCCAGCGAGCCGACAGTGTATCGGGGGCCCCCTCCGAGCACATCCGCGACGATCTCGGCGACCCTCTCCGCGAGCACCTCCACGACCACATCCGCCAGGCCATCGCCGAGGCGGACGGCTGGTTGCCGTTCGACCGCTTCATGGCGCTCGCGCTGTATGCGCCCGGACTGGGCTACTACGCGCACGGCAGCCGCAAGTTCGGCTGGATGCCGCAGAGCGGCAGCGACTTTGTCACCGCGCCCGAGATGTCGCCGCTTTTCGGGCGCGCGCTGGCCGCGCAGGTGGCGCAGGCGCTGCGGGCCAGCGAGAGCGACGAGGTGTTCGAGTTCGGCGCGGGCTCGGGCGCACTCGCCGAGCAGCTGATCGCCGCATTGGACGCCGCCGGCACGCCGCTGCGCCGCTACACCATCGTCGAGCTTTCGGCCTCGCTGCGGGCGCGCCAGGCCGAGCGGCTGGCGCGCTTCGGCGAGCGGGTCGTGTGGGCCGACGCCTGGCCGGCGCAGATGCACGGCGTGGTGGTGGGCAACGAGGTGCTGGATGCGATGCCGGTGCAGCTGCTGGCCTTCGACGGCGAGCGCTGGTTCGAGCGCGGTGTCGTCGCAGGGCAGGGGGCCCGGCCTTTTGCGTACGCCGACCAGGAGACCGGGCTCGCGCCGCCGTTCGACGGCCCGTTCGCGCCCGGCACCGTGACCGAAATCCATCACCAGGCCGAGGCCTTCGTCAAGACGCTGGCCGAGCGGCTGCAGCGCGGCGCCGCCTTTTTCATCGACTACGGCTTCCCCGAGGCGGAGTACTACCACCCGCAGCGCCACGAGGGCACGCTGATGTGCCACCGCGCCCACCAGGCCGACAGCGACGCGCTGGCCGACATCGGCGACAAGGACATCACGGCCCATGTCAACTTCACCGGCATCGCGCTGGCCGGCCAGGACGCCGGGCTGGCGGTGATCGGCTACACCAGCCAGGCCCGCTTCCTGATCAACTGCGGCCTGGCCGCGCTGATGGAGGGCGCCGATCTGCGCGAGCGCACGATGGCGCAGCGGCTGATCACCGAGCACGAGATGGGCGAGCTCTTCAAGGTCATCGCCTTCGCCACCCCCGGCCTGCCGCTGGACCCGCTGGGTTTCAGCGCGGGCGACCGCAGCCACCGGCTCTGACCCTTTACCTCCCTCACCCCCATGCGCTGGCTGATCGTCTTCTTGCTTGCCTTCCTGGTCTTCAGCGGCCTGAAGGCCTGGCTGCAGCGCATCGGCCTGGGCCGGCTGCCGGGCGATTTCAGCGTCCGCGTCGCCGGGCGCGAGTGGTATGTGCCGTTGGCCAGCAGCCTGCTGCTGAGCCTGGTCGCCACGCTGATCGGGGCGCTGATCTGAGATGGCCCGCCATGTCGCCTTCCTGCGCGCCATCAACGTCGGTGGCCGCCTGGTCAAGAAGGAGGCCTTGAAGGCGATCTTCGAGGGCCTGGCGCTGAAAGACGTGCAGACGGTGATTGCCAGCGGCAACGTGATCTTCGACGGCGGCCGCAGCGCGGAAGCCACGCTGGTCAAGCGCATCGAGCAGGGCTTGCACGGAGCGCTGGGCTTCGAGGTCGATACGTTTGTGCGCACGGCCGCCGAGATGGCCCGCATCGCGGCCTGGCGGCCCGCCGGCTGCGAAGACCTGCCTGACGATCACAACCTGCTGGTGGGCTTTCTCAGCCAGCCGCTGAGCGCCGAACAGGCCGCCGTGCTGCCGGCGATGGGTACCGCCCACGATGCCCTCTTTGGCCATGAGCGCGAGCTCTGGTGGCTGTGCCGCGGGCGGCAAAGCGACTCGCTGCTCGGCAGCGGCCAGCCCGAGCGGCGCCTGAAGCTGCGCACCACCTTCCGCAAGAGCACGACGGTGCAACTGATCGCCGACCTGCTGGCGCGCTGACAGGTCGCCGTCCCTCAGGCGTACTTCAACTCCCCCGTCTTCCCGCGGAACACCCGGTACGAAAACACCGTGTAGCCCGCGATCGCCGGCACCGAGATGCAGACGCCGACCAGGATCACCTTCAGCGCCGCGGGGCCGCTGGCGGCTTGCCAGATCGTCATCTGCCCGATCACGACGAAGGGGTAGATGCTGTAGGCCAGGCCGAGGAAGCCGAGCACGAAGACCACGATCAGCAGCACGAAGGGCAGCCAGCAGAGCGGGCCGCGCATCGCGCGCGAATTCAGCGCCCCGCGCACGGCCAGCAGCGCCACGCCGGTCATCAGCGGGATGGCCATCAGCGCGATGATCTCGGGCAGCGAGAACCAGCGCTCGCGCACCGTCTGGCTGACCCAGGGCGTGGCCATCGAGATCAGCACCAGCCCGCCCACCATCGGCGCCCAGGCGATCTTGGCCCATTGGATGGCACGCTGCTGCAGCTCGCCCTCGGTCTTCATGATCAGCCAGGCCGCGCCCATCAGCACATAGGCCATCGGCAGCGCGATGGCGATGGCGGCCGCGAAGAGCGGGTAGTTCCAGCCGCTGCCGAAACCGCTGACGTAGCGGCCCAGCATCCAGCCCTGCGAGACCGACGCCAGCGTGGAGCCGGCGAAGAACAGGCGGTCCCAGGTGGTCTTGTGGCTGTCCTTGGCCTTTACGCGGAAGTCGAAGGCGACGCCGCGCAAGGTCAGCCCGATCAGCATCAGCGTCACCGGCAGGTAGAGCTCGCCCAGCACCACCCCGTGGGCGCGCGGAAAGGCGATCAGCAGGATGCCGATGCCCAGCACCAGCCAGGTCTCGTTGGCGTCCCAGAAGGGGCCGATGGACGCCACCATCACGTCCTTCTCGGCCGGGGTGGCGCGGTGCATCAGCATGCCGACGCCGAGGTCGTAGCCGTCGCTGATCACGTAGACCAGCATCGATATCCCCATCAACGCCATGAAGATGACGGGCAGGGCCTGGTCGAAAGTCATCCAGCTCATGTTGCGCTCCCGCTGGGTATTGCCGATGCGGTGATCGCGCCGGCCGGCGTGGCGGCCTGCTCGCGTGCCTCCTCGGCCAGCACCTCCTCGGGCTTCTCGGCCATGTACTTCAGCACCGCCACATAGGCACCGATGAGCGCGAGATAAAGCGCGAGGTAGAGCGCCAGCGTGAGCCCGACCATCGCCGGCGGCACCTGGGCGACCACGTCGGCGGTGCGCACCAGGCCATAGACGATGAAGGGCTGGCGGCCGATCTCGGTGACGTACCAGCCGGCGACGGTCGCCACCCAGCCCGAGAACGTCATGCCGGCCAAGAGCCAGAGCAGCGGGCGCGGCAGCGCGGCGGCCTGCCACTTGGCACGCCGGTACAGCCACCAGCCCAGCCAGCTGGTGGCCATCATCAGCAGCCCCATGCCGACCATGATGCGGAAGGCGAAGAACACCGGCAGCGGCGGTGGGTGCGCGTCGCCGAAGGCGTTCATGCCCCGGATCTCGCCATTGGCATCGTGGGTCAGGATCAGGCTCGCGACCTTGGGGATGCCGATCTCGAAGTGGTTCTTGCGCTGCGCCTTGTCGGGGATCGCGAACAGCAGCAGCGGCGCGCCGCGCTCGGTCTCCCACACACCCTCCATCGCGGCGACCTTGGCCGGCTGGTGCTCCAGCGTGTTCAGGCCATGCAGGTCGCCGACAAAGACCTGCAGCGGGATCAGCACGGCCGCCAGCGTCAGCCCGACGCGCAGCACCCGCGGCGCCGAGCGCTGGCCGACGCCGCGCAGCAGTTGCCAGCCCGAGAGCCCGGCCAGCAGGAAGGCGCAGGTCAGCCCCGAGGCCAGCAGCATGTGGGCCAGGCGGTAGGGAAAGGAGGGGTTGAAGATCACCTCGACCCAGCTCTTCACCTGGTAGACGCCGTTCACCACCTCGTAGCCGGCGGGGGTCTGCATCCAGGAATTCAGCGCCAGTATCCAGAAGGCCGAGAGCGTGGTGCCGAAGGCGACGAAGCAGGTCGCCAGCAGATGCACCCGCTCGCTCACCTTGCCGTGCCCGAACAGCATGATGCCCAGGAAGCCGGCCTCGAGGAAAAATGCCGTGAGCACCTCGTAGCCCAGCAGCGGGCCGGCGATGTCGCCGACGCGCTCCATGAAGCCCGGCCAATTGGTGCCGAACTGGAAGCTCATCGTGATGCCGCTGACCACGCCGAGCGCAAAGCTCAGTGCAAACACCTTGGTCCAGAAGCGGTAGGCGTCCAGCCAGCCTTGCGCGAGCGCGGCGTCCGGGCCATGGCGTGTCTTCAGCCAGCGCAGCCTGAAGAACACCAGCAGCCAGCCCATGCCGATGCTGATGGTAGGGAACAGGATGTGGAAGGTGATGTTGGCGGCAAACTGGATGCGCGCCAGCGTCAGGGCGTCGAGTGCGGAGGTGTCCATCGTGATGGCCTTTTTGCCTTGCTGTCTTGTTGCCTTGTCTTTGCCGCAACCGCCGCTCAGGCCTTGCCGCTCTTGGCGAGCTTGACCCGGCCGGTCAATTCGAGCAGCTTCTGCACCTTGCTGCCCATCTTCATCAGCTGGCCCAGCGTTTGCGCATCGAGGCGCTGCACGTCGTCGAACCAGGTGGTCATCAGCTCGATCAGCTCCTGCATGCCGCGCATGCGCTGCTGCGCGATGCGGTCGTCTTCGTTGCTTGGCTCCTCGAGCAGCGCGTTGCGCAGCATCGACAGCGTGGGCTCGATCTCGCGCCGCCGGCGCTCTTCGGCCAGGGTGCGGAACACCTCCCAGGCGTCGGTCGGCGCCTGGAAATACTCGCGCCGGTCGCCGGCCTGGTGCAGCAGCTTGACCAGCCGCCAAGCCTGCAACTCCTTCAAACCCATGCTGACGTTGGAGCGCGAAAACTGCAAGCGCTCGGCGATCTCGTCGGCGTTCAGCGGCTGGGGCGCGACGAAGATCAGCGCGTAGATCTGGCCCACCGTCCGGTTGATGCCCCAGCGGCTGCCCATCTCGCCAAAGTGGCCCACGAAGCTGCGCACCAGCGGGGTCATGGCGGACAGTGGCGCGGTGGGGCTGGTGGTCGGGGCGGCGTCCATAGTGCGGGTTTCTTTGAGAGTGCCGGAAGTATCTCAGTTTTCAGTAATTACTGAAAATTCAGGATGTGATTGGGTTGTAGCGGCCGTGGGGACATTGGGTCGCCGCCTGAGCGGCACGACCGTGGCGCGCCCTCAGCTCAGTCGCTCAGTTCAACTTCCGGTGATTGCGGCGTCGCCGGAGTCGGCGGATTGCCGAGACGCGGCTTCTGCCGCTGCTTCACCGTCTGCCTTGTACTGCGCCAGTTGCTCCTCCACGGCGTTCACCCTCGCCTGGTGGATCGCTTCGGCGATCGCCGGGCCCTGCGCGCCGCGGGCGGCGGCGGCTTCGGCGATCGGGGCGGTGGGCACGGCGGCGGCCACCGTGTAGGCCACCAGCAGGCGCGGTCGGGCGAGGTAGGGCTGGTCTTCGAGGCCGAGGCGGCCGCGGGCGTCGGCTTCGCAGGCCATCAAGGCGTTGGTGAAGCGGTCGGGGCGGCGGAAGGCGTCGCAGCGCTCCAGCAGCCGCACCACAGCGGCAGCGCCGAACTCGGGGCTGCGGTGGATGTTGGTGTGCTCGCGGGCCACCAGCCCGGCGAGCTCGGTCGCGTCGGCCGGGGCCTTCAGGCGCTCGGCGAGCGCGCGTGCGAGGGTCTCGCTGCGGGCTTCGTGGGCGATGTGGCGCGGCCATTCGGCGGGCGGTGTCGTGCCCTTGCCGAGGTCGTGGCAGAGGCAGGCGAAGCGCACGGCCAGCGGGGCATCCATGCGGGCGG
>DATHWJ010000527.1:0-1791 GCA_035460745.1 Ideonella sp.
ACCGTCAGCCGGCGCTTCGGGAGCTCGATGCTGACGTCCTTGAGGTTGTTCACGCGCGCGCCCTGCACGCGGATCAGGTCGTGGCGGTCGGCAACTTGCAGCGCGCGCGAGGGCGTGTCCTTCGTGTCCTTTCTTGGAGCCTTGCTCATCGTCAGCGCACCTCGTTGATACGGATGTGGTTGCCTGCGGGGTCCCGGAAGGCACAGTCGCGCACGCCGTATGGCTGCAGGATGGGCTCCTGGATGACCTCGGCGCCGCTGGCCTGCAGGCGCTCGAAGCTGCCGTCGAGGTCGGCTGTAGCGAGGATCAGGCGGGCATAGGTGCCCTTGGCCATCATCTCGGCGATGGTGCGGCGCTCGTCGTCGGTGAGGCCGGGGTCGGCGGCCGGTGGCTCCAGCACGATGGAGGTGCCGGGCTGGTCGGCCGGGCCGACCGTGATCCAGCGCCTGCCGCCGTAGGCGACGTCCTTGCGGATCTCGAAACCGAGGGTGTCGCGATAGAAGGCCAGCGATGCGTCCGGGTCGGTGTGCGGGAGGAAGGTCGTGTGGATGGTGATGCCCATGGTGGTCAGTCTCCGTGAAGGGTTGTGAAGTCCATGGCGGTCAGTCTATTTCGGGCTCGGTGACCGGCGCTTCTCGATTCCTGATCGGTCGCGTGACCTGCTTCAACACGCACGACGGGATCCCCGCGGTTTCGGGCGCTCCCTGGCGCCGATAGGCGCTGGGCGGCATGCCGACCAGCTCGGTGAAGCGGGTGCTGAAGGTGCCCAGCGACGCGCAGCCGACTTCGAAACAGACCTCGGTGACGCTGAGGTCGCCTCGACGCAGCAGCGCCATCGCGCGCTCGATGCGCCGCGTCATCAGATAGGCGTACGGCGACTCGCCGTAGGCGAGCCGGAACTGGCGGCTGAGGTGCCCGGCCGACATGTGCACGGCGCGGGCGAGGGCTTCGACATCCAGCGGCTGCGCGTACTCCCGGTCGATCCGGTCGCGGACGCGGCGCAGCCGAGCGAGGTCGCGCAGGTGCTGCGCAGCGGTGGGTCTGGCGGTCATCGGCGCGATCCTGCCACGTCGCACCGGCGTTGACCAGCGCAGCGCCCGACGCCCAGCCGTCGCTTTCTGCGCGGGCTGCAGCTACCCCGGCACCGAAGCGAACAGATGCCGCAGCACCTCCCTGACCACCCCCGGCCGCGCCCACAGGTCCTCGCTGAGCAACTGCACCAGCAAGCCCAGTTGCATCCACAGCACCGCGTGCGCCACCACCGCCTTGATGGACAGCGAAAGGCTGAACACGTTGAGCTGCTGTGCATAGCGGTTGACCAGCCCCAGCACCCCATCGACCAGGAACAGCAGCACCAGCGCCGGCGCTGCCACCAGCAGCGCCATGCGCAGGATGCGGCCGAATTCCTGCTCGAACAGGCCAGTGCCGGCGGCCAACAGCCTGGGCCAGGCCGAGGCCACCGGCCAGGCCGCATAGCTCTCCATCAGGCTGCCGACCAGCAGCATCAGGCCGCCTGCGCTCATGAACACCCAGCTCGCCAGGCGGGCCAGGAAAGCGCCGGTCAGCGAGGTCTGGTGGCCCGACAAGGGGTCCAGCACCTGCGCCATCGACGAGCCCACCTTGGTGTCGACGATCTGCCCGGCGGCTTCGAAGGCCCACATCGTTCCCGCGAAGCAGAAGCCGATGGCGCCGCCGACGAAAGCCTCCTTCGCGAACAGCCCCACCCACTGCCAAGCGCCGATCGCCGCCAGCGGCGGCGGCTCCGGCTGTACCGCCAGCCCCAGCAGCGCC
>DATHWJ010000528.1:0-13226 GCA_035460745.1 Ideonella sp.
CGGCATGCCGCCACGCCGCTGCAGCGCCACCTCGGCCAGCGCGTCCAGCCCCTGGCAGGGGCGGGCCGGCAGCAGCAGCGTGGCGGCGCCGGCGGCCGGCTGCTGCATCGCGCCGAGCAGCGCGCAGGCGCGCCGGGTCACGGCCCTGGCGTCCGCGTTCGGCGCCCGCACCAGCACCGCGAGCAGCGCGGCCTCCTGGGCGTCCAGCCCGCTCGCGTGCTTGGCGAACATCGTCTGGGTGGCCGCGTTCAGGCCGACCAGCTCGCCGCGCAGCGGCACGAGATTGAGGTAGGCCTCCAGGATCTCGCTCTTGCGCCAGCGCGCCTCCAGCGCGCTGGCCGCGGCGAGCTGGCCCAGCTTCTGGGCCAGGCCCCGGCCGCCTTGCGGGCGGGCGAGCTCCTCGTCCAGCAGGCCGGCGAGCTGCATCGTGACGGTCGAGGCGCCGCGCGTGCGGCCGTTCAGCGCACGGGTCCAGGCGCTGCTGGCCAGCGCGGCCCAGTCGACGCCGCTGTGCTCCCAGAAGCGCCGGTCCTCGCTCAACACCAGGGCCTGGCGCAGCATCGGCGAGACGTCGTCCAGCGCCAGCCAGGCCAGGCGCCGGCCGCGCGGGTCGGTGCGCAGCGTCTGCAGCGGCTGGCCGTGGCGGTCCAGCACCTGCACGTCGGAGGGGCGATAGCCGGCGCGCACCTGGCTGAAGCTGGGCAGCGCGGCGGCGTGCACGGCCGTGGCGGCCAGCACGCCACCGGCGAGCACCCCACCAGCCAGCGACAGCAGCGCGCGCCACCGCCTCACGGCACGACCTCCAGCGCGGCATTCGGCACCTCGGCAAAACTCTCGGGCGCATACATCGCCTCGATGCGGGTCGGCGGCAGCGAGAAGCGGCCGCTGCTGTTCAGGCGCAGGCTGTACTCGATGACGTGCTTGCCGCGCGGCAGCCAGTCGTAGACGCCGCGCCAGGCCTCCGTCGCGCGCTCGATGTAGGTCGGCCCCGCGCCCTCCGCCTGCTCGCCGCGGGTGGCGATCTGCGAGTCGCGGCCCAGGCCGCTGCCGAGCACGGTGGCGCCGGCCGGCAGCGGGTCGCTCAGGCCGACCCAGCTCATGTCGGCGCCGGCTTCCACCTCCAGCCGCACGCGCATCACGTCGCCGCGCGTCCACACGCCCGCCTTGGCCTGCGAGACCGCGCTGACCGTGCGCTTGACGCGGTAGCCCGCCTACAGCGGCGCCTTCAGCGGCACGGCGGCCAGCGTCTGCACGCTGAGCCACGGCTGGCCGGCGCCCTGGTGCGAGGCCTGCAGGCTGGCCGCCGCCGCGCTCCAGGGCAGCTCGCGCTGCGCGCCTTGCGGCGTCGCGGCCCAGTCCACCTTGGCCTGGGCCGCCCCGAGTGCCAGCACGCTCTGCCCCGCCACCGGCACCGCCTCGAAGCGGGCCGAGAAGCGGTCCAGCGCCAGCGTGCCCCAGGCATTGGCCGTGGTCGTCAGCCAGGCGCCGTTGCGCTGGCGGGCCAGGGCGCCCAGCACCATCGCCGGCACGTCGTCCTTCCAGGCGGGCTGGTCGGCAGCAGCCAGGATCAGCTTGGCGGCGTTGGCGTCGGCGCTGTCCATCAGCCACCACCAGAAGTCGTCGGCCTCGGTGCTGAAGCGCAGCTGCGTGCCGGCATACGTCAGGCGCGAGCGCAGCAACTGCTGCGCTTCTTCGAGGCGGCGGGCGCGCTCGGGCAGGTCCTCCAGCCGGCGCAGCACCAGCCACCAGTCGATCAACGCCGCGGTGGGCCAGCGCTGCGGCGTGATCTGCAGCGAGCCGAGCTGGCGCACGCTGGCGCGGCCATGGCGCGACAAGGCCTCCAGCGCGGCCAGCTTGCGCACGTCCAGGTCAGCCCGGGGCGCGTTGAAGCGCCGCTCGATGCGGCCCTCGACGAAGGCCGTGAGGCCTTGCAGCAGCTGCTCGCGCGGCCCGTCCGGCAGGGCCAGGCCAGCCTCGGCGCTGAGCGACAGCAGGTAGGCGCTCAGCCGGTCGCTGCCGCGCGGCGGGCCGTCGCTGGCCGGGTAGTACATCGCCAGGCCGTCGCTGTCGAGGTAGCCGGGCAGGCCGGCGGCCATGCGGCCCCAGGCGGCCGCGTCGTGCAGGCCGACGGCGCGCGAGGCCTGCTGCTCCAGGCACTGGAAGGGGTATTGCTCGAAGAAGCGCTGCACGCCCGGCTGGGCGCCCGCGAGCTTGGGCCGCAGGCTGAGCTGCAGGCCGCCGCGCGCGGCGCCGCCGGGCAGCGTCAGCGCATCGGCCGGTGCCGCCACCGGCAGGCTCTGCGGCCCGTCCAGCTTCAGCAACTGCGCGGCCCAGATGCGCAGCGGCACGGCAGGCGCCACCTGCTGGGCGACCTTGATGCGGTCGCTCGCACGCTCGGCGCCGCTGCGGCCCTGCTCCTCGGCGCTGGCGGTCCAGGCCAGGCCGGTCGGGCCCACCGGCACGCTGACCGGCCATTGCAGCTCGACGGCCGCGCCGGCCGCCACGTCGACCTCCTTGGCCGGGAAGCTGGGGGCCGAGGCGGCCGAAGCCGCCGACGCCGGGCCGGCCGCTTCGGCCGACAAAGTGGCCTTCACCTTCATCGCCCGCGCCGTCGTGTTGCGCAGGGTCAGCGTCGCCTGGAACTGGTCGCCCTCGCGCACCAGCGGCGGCAGGCCGGCCAGCAGCTGCAGGTCTTGCGAGACGGTGATGGTGGCCGAGCCGGTGCCGAAGCGCTCGAAGCCCTTGTCCCCGCCCAGGCGGCTGGCCACCGCGACCAGCCGGAAGCGTGTCAGCGAGTCGTTCAGCGGCACGTCGATCAGCGCCTCGCCCTGGGCGTCCAGCGCCACGTCGGCGCGCCACAGCAGCAGCGTGTCGAACAGCTCGCGCGTCGGGTTGCGGCCACCGCCGCCGCCGGCCGGCACCGCCTTGCGGCCGTAGTGGCGCCGGCCGATGATCTCGCTCTGCGCGGTGGAGGTCTCGACGCCCCAGCCGCGCGGCTGCAGCAGCGAGTCCAGCAGGTCCCAGGATTCGTTGTCCTTCAGCGCCAGCAGCGCCTCGTCGACCGCCGCGAAAGCCACCTGCGCACCGGCCGCCGGTGTATTGCCCTGCATCACCTTGACCCGCACCTTGGCGGTCTGGCGCACGCTGTACTGCGGCTTGTCGGCCGCCACGCTGACCTGCAGGCGTTGCGCGTCCAGCCCGACGCGCAGCTGCGCCACGCCCAGCTTGAACGAGGGCTTGGCGAGATCGACCATCGCGGTCGGCGCCTTGTAGTCAGGCCCTTCGGTGCGCCAGGCGCGCCACCAGTCCAGCGGCGCTTTCCAGCCCCAGCTGAAGAAGGAGTACCACGGCACGTCGCGCACCCGGCCGCGCATCACCAGCACGCTGACGAACACGTTGGGCGCCCAGGACTGCGCCGAGTCCGCCGCCGGCACCTTGAGCTCTATCACCGGGTCGTCGCCGCGCAGCGTCACCACCTGCGTCTCCATCACGCCCTCGCGCTCCACTGCCACCAGCGCGGTCGCTTCGCGGTAGGGCATGCGCACCTGCAGCCGCGCGGTCTCGCCGGGCTGCAGCTCGCGCTTCTCGGGCAGCAGGTCGATGCGGTCGTCGTTGTCCTGCGGGAACCAGAGTTCGCCCTGGCCGGTGACCCAGACGCTGGTGGCGCTGCGGCTGGAGCGGCCGGCGTCGTCCTTGGCCTCGGCGATCAGCTGCACCTCGCCCACGCTGTCCACCTTGGCCTCGCAGAGCAGCAGGCCGCGTGCGTCGGTCTTGCCGCTGCAGAGCTGCCCCAGCTCCTTGACCTCGCGCGTGTGCTCGTAGGCATAGAAGCCGCCCACCATGCGCTTGCGGGTCGACAGCGTGCGCTGCAGCTGCGCCTGCACCGTGACGGCGCGGTTGGCCAGCGGCTTGCCGGCGTGGTCCAGCACCACCGCCTGCACGTTGACCGTGCCGCGGCTGGCCACCCAGGAGCGCGCGCGCAGCCCGGCGACCAGCGCGCTGGGCCAGAGCGGCACCGTCTGGGTCACCGTCTGCACTTCGCCGTTGGGGTCGGAAAAGCCCATCTCGGCCACCAGCTCGGACGGCCGGTCCAAGGCGGGCAGGCCCTTGACGACACCCTTGGCAGCGCCTTGCGCGTCGGTGCGCAGCGCCAGCTTGTCGGCCACGATGCGCGAGCCGTCGCCGCGGGATTCGCTCTCCTGCTCGTCGGACTGGCCGTTGGCAAAGGCCTCGGGCGGCCGGAAGCTGTAGTCGTCGTAGCCGGCGAAGCTGGGCGAGCGCTCGCGCAGCAGCGCGGAGAGCTGCGTGGGCGCGTTGGCCACGCCGCCGCCGGCCTGGTAGTTGAGCTGCAGCTGGAAGGCCAGCTCGGCCGGCGCCACCTGCGCACCCTTGGGGCCGCTCAGGCGCGCGTCCAGCAGCGGCAGCCGGAAGGCCTCGACCCGGAAGCTGCCGCTGGCCCACTCGCGCTGCCCGGCGCCGGTGGCGCTGCCCTTGCGCAGCAGCACCACGTCGTAGGAGCCCAGCTTGGCGGTGGCCGGGATGGCCCACGACGAGACGCTGGTGCCGGCCTGTGCGCCGGCCCGCCAGCTCAGCGGCAGCTCGACCTTCTCGCCGCTGCCCTCGTGGGTCAGCCTGACGGCGTCCGGCATCTCGGCGGCCGGCGGCAGGGCCAGGCCGCGCTGCGTCTCGGTGCGCAGGTAGTGCTTCATCGCCACGGTCTCGCCGGCCCGCAGCAGCGTGCGGTCGAACACCGTGTGGGCGCGCCAGTCGGGCTCGGTGCCGTCGGCCGTGGGCAGGTTGAAGCGCCAGGGCTCTATGCCCTGCGACCAGTCGCTGAAGACGAAGGCCAGGTCGTCGTTGCCGGTCTTCTTGTCGGTGCTGCGGGCGGTGACGAAGTAGGCGCTGTGGGCCACGCAGTCTTCCATGCCGCTGTTGTCGAAGCCGCGCGGTATCAGCGCGCGGCCTTGGGCGTCGGTGACGCCGCTCCAGAGCTGCTTGCCGTGGCACTCGTTGACGGCCACGCGCGCGCCGGCCACCGGCTGGGCGCGGTCCAGCGTGGTGACCCAGACCAGGCTGGACTCGCGGCCGCGCTTGAAGTGCACCCCCAGCTGCGTCACCAGCACGCCGCCGCGCACGTACATGGGCGCCGGCTTCGCCAGCAGCTGGGCGCCGAGCAGGCGCGACTCGATCTCGACCACGTGGTAGCCGGTCTGCGGCAGCGGGATGCCGAGCACCTCGAAGGGCCGCGGCGCGGGGTTGGCGGCCTTGGCGTCAGTGGCATCAGCCAGCGCGGGCAGCGCCACGCTCTTGACCTCGGGGCGGCCGCTCAGCAGCGTCAATTCGCGGGTCGCGATCTCGCGGTCGCGCTGGAAGCGGCGGGGCTTGCCGTCGTCGCCCTCCTCCTCGACGGTTTCTTTCCATTGCGAGGCCGGCAGCCCGGCCTCCTTCGCCGTCATCGAGGACTCGTGGTAGCGCTGCACCTTGCCTATCCACTGCAGCAGCTCGCTGTCGCTGGTGCTGGCGTCCAGCCGCTTGACGCGCACCTGGCCGCTGGCAGACAAGCCCGCCAGGTCGGCCTGCACCGAGCGCACCGTCACCGGCAGCATCGCCTCCGGCCCGGCCTCGACGATGCCGAAGGGCGCGGCGGCCAGCTTGGCCAGCGGCGGCATCGCGCCGGTGGAGGTGCGCAGCGGGAAGCTGCCGGCATTGGCCAGCACCCGGCCGGACTCGTCGCGCAGCTCACGCGGCAGGCTCAGCGTGAAGGCGGTGGACTCTGGCAGCGGCGTGGGGAAGCGCAGCACCTGCACCGTCTCAGGCCCGCTGCTGTCGTCGAAGACCGGCTTCAGCGCCGCGCCGCTGGCCGGCGTCAGCCTGGCCTCGGCCAGGGCCTTGCGCGGCACCGGCGCGCTGAAGCGCAGGCTCATCGCCCGCAGCGGCATGCAGGGCGCCTCGGCCCGCTCGCGCTCGCAGCTGAACTCGGCCTCGAAGCGCTCGCGCACGCTCCACTCGTAGCGCTGGGGCGTGGCCGTCAACACCTTGGGGTTCAGGCTGGCCGCGATGCCCGAGCCCCAGACCAGCCTCACCTTGGCCGACGCGGCGAAAGGCCGCGCGCAGGCCAGCAACAAGACCCGCGCGGCCTGTTCGCGCAGCTTGTAGCGCGCCAGCAAGGCCTCGCGCGGCGCGCCCTCCACCGGCTTGACGCCGATGCGCTCGCCCAGGCCCTCGACCTCGCACCAGGCGTTGGCGGCGACCGTGGCCGGCACGACCGGGCCGGTGAGCTTGAGCAGGAAGTGCTGGTCCTCCTCGATGGACTGGTAGCTGGGCGGCCAGATCTGCTCGATGGCCGGGCCGGCGGTGCCGAAGCTGAACTCGGCAGCGCCCTCCAGCGCGGTGCCGCCCAGCGGCTTCCAGCCCGGCACGGCGCGCAGCGTGCAGCGGCTGGCGGCCGGCAGCGGCTCGTTGAAGTCGAACACCCACTGGCGCGCGGAGTTCCAGCGGCCCGTGCCCTTGACCGCCAGCTTCTCGCACTGCAGCGCGACGGGCGGCGGCAGGCGCGGGTCGCCCAGCGGCACCACGTCGGCATCGAAACGCACGCTGACCTGGCGCACCGTGGCCACCTCGCCCTGCGGGCTGACGGCGGCGATGCGGGCGGCGAGCGCGGGCACCGCGGCGCCGGCCAGCCAGGCTCCCGCCAGGCAGATACGGGCGAGACGGGAGAGGGCTTGCGGCATCGGCATCTTGGTGTGTCTCCATCATGGCGACGCGTCGCGCCGCGGCGAAGCGAGTGTAGTGGGGGCCCTGGGCCGGGCCGGATGCAAGCGGGCGCGCGACTTGCTAAGCTTGAACTGACGCAGCTTGTGCCCGTTGTTTCGAGGCTGCCGCTGGCGGGATTCTTGATTCAATCAAATCGCCGGAGCCTTTACCCCCGGCCTGGATGGAGGTCTGATGTCCGCATCGAAAGAGCTCGCCACCGTCTCTCACGGGACCATCCCGATCGCGCGCATGCGCTCGGTCTACCGGCTCGGCGACGTCGAAACCCGCCTCAGCAAGCTGCCCGCCCGCGAGCACGAGAGCCTGCGCAACACCTACGAGCGCATGCTCGAAAAAGGCCCGGAGCGCTTCCAGGTCAAGCCCTCGGGCCTGCCTGCGATGGGCCACCTCTACGACGAGCTGCCCAACTTCCACGAGGTGCTGGACGACGTCAGGCGCCAGCTCGCGCTGTGCGAAGACAGCCGCGACGCGCTGGAGATCACCCCGATGCTGCTGCTCGGCCCGCCCGGCGTCGGCAAGACCCACTTCGCCCGCGAAGTGGCCAAGCTGCTGGGCACCGGCATGGGCTTCATCTCGATGAGCTCGCTGACCGCCGGCTGGGTGCTCTCAGGCGCCTCCAGCCAATGGAAGGGCGCGCGGCCCGGCAAGGTCTTCGAGACCCTGGTGGACGGCTCCTATGCCAACCCGGTGATGGTGGTCGACGAGATCGACAAGGCCCGCGGCGAGCACGCCTACGACCCGCTGGGCGCGCTCTACAGCCTGCTCGAGCACGACACCGCCCAGAGCTTCACCGACGAATTCGCCGAGGTCGCCATCGACGCCAGCCAGCTGATCTGGGTGGCCACCGCCAACGACGAACGCGCCATCCCCGAGCCCATCCTGAACCGCATGAACGTGCACGAGGTGCGCATGCCCGACCACGCCGCGGCGCGCGCGATCGCCCAGCGGCTCTACAACGGCATCCGCGCCGAACACGCCTGGGGCGAGCGCTTCGAGCCCGAGCCCGAGAGCGACGTGCTGGACCAGCTGGCCGAGATGGCGCCCCGCGAGATGCGCCGGGCCTGGATGACCGGCTTCGGCAACGCCCGGCTGGACAAGCGCTCGGCGGTGCTGTCTCGCGACCTGCCGGCGGCGGGGTCGCGCAAGTCGGCGATAGGCTTCGTGCACTGAGCCCAAGCCCAGGCACTGCACCTGCTGCCTAGGCATCCGCCAGGCGCAGGATCTCTTCCAGGTGGTAGCGCTCGACCTTGCGGTACAGCGTGCTGCGCGAGATGCCCAGTGCCCTGGCGGCCTGTGTCAGGTTGCCATGGCCTTGCTGCACCGCCCGCACGATCACCTGCCGCTCCGACTCCTCCAGGCTCGCGGCTGGCGCGGTCTCGCCGGCAGGCACCGGCTGGCCGGCGGCGGCGCGCACCTCCTCGGGCAGCTCCTCGCACGCCACGGCCTCGTCGTTCGAGGTCAGCAGCAGGCTCTCGACCACGTTGCGCAACTCGCGCACGTTGCCGGGCCAGCCGTAGGCCTGCAGCGCGGCCATCACCTCCGAACCAAAACTGCGGCCGGCCACGCCGTGGCGCTCGGCGAGCTGCGCGTTGAAATGGCGTACCAGAACCGCGATGTCGGCGCCGCGCTCGCGCAGCGGCGGCACGCGGACCCGGGTGACGCTGATGCGGTGGTAGAGGTCGCGCCGGAAGCGCCCCGCCTCGACCTCGTCGAGCAGGTCGCGGTGCGTCATCGCCAGCAGCCGCACGTCGACACGGCGCGGCTTGGCCTCGCCCAGCCGGCACACCACGCCCTCTTCCAGCGCGCGCAGCAGCACCGGCTGCAGTTCGAGCGGCAGCTCGCCGATCTCGTCCAGGCACAGGGTGCCGCCATGCGCCAGTTCGAACAGGCCGGCCCGCCCCTCGTGGGTGGCCCCGGTGTAGGCGCCGCGCACGTGGCCGAACAACTCGCTGCCGATCAGCTCCCGGGTGGCCGCGCCGCAGTTAAAGGCCACGAAAGGCCCGCTGCGGCGCTCGTCGCCATGGATGGCCCGTGCGAAGAGCTCCTTGCCGACGCCCGTCTCGCCCTGGATCAGCACCGCCACGCGGCGGCTGCTGAGCTGCCGGGCCCGGCCTATCGCCGCGCTGAGCGCCGGGCTCTGGCCGATCAGCGCCTCGAAGCCGCTGCGCGCGCTCTCCGCGCCTGCCGCCCCGCGCGACGGGCGCCTGGTGTCGGGCGAAGCCAGCGGGTCGAAGAGCCGGCTGGCGTCACTGCCCAGGGGGTGGGCATCGCTGCTGCCGTCCCGCCCCGCGGCGGCGGCGTGCGGCGCAGGCGGGCTGGCGCGCGTGCGCCTGGGCACCACCAGCACGGCCCCGATGGTGGCGCCCTCGACGCTCACCGGGTGCAGCCACTCCGGGCGCAGGCCCTCAGGCAAGCGGCGCGCCCACTCCTCGACGCGGCGCCCGGGTTCCAGGCCCGGCAGGCAGGCGCCCAACCGGGTTGCCAGGCCGGGCACCGTGCCACTGCTGTGTATCAGCCGCGCGCTGCGGTCCAGCACCATCATCGCGGCGGCGTCGCAACGCGCACCCAGCGACAGGCAGGCCTCGAGCAGGTGGCTTTGCTCGCGGCTCGCGCGCTCGGCCAGCACGGCCTCGATCTGGCGCGCCGCGGAGACGGCCAGCACCAGGTTGTTGACCTGGAACGTCGAGGGCGGCCCGGAGATGTCCAGCACGCCCAGCACCTGATCCGTGCCCGGCAGGAAGACCGGTGCGGCGGCGCAGGTCCAGCGCTTGATGCCCTCGCAGAAGTGCTCGGCGGCGTGCACCTGCGTGGGCAGGCGCATCGCCAGCGCGGTGCCGATGCCATTGGTGCCGACCGCCCGCTCGTGCCAGTTGCCGCCTTCGATCAGGTGCACGTCGCGGGCAGCGTCCAGCGTGCGCATGTCGCCGGCCACCTCCAGCACCACGCCGTTGGGGTCGGTCAGCAGCATGATGGAGCCCGAGCACTCCAGCAGGTGCGCCGAGGTCACGAACAAGCCCTGCGCGGCCCACAGCAGGTCGTGGTTGCGGCGGCGCAGCTGCTCCAGCGCGTCGCCGCTGACGGCCATCGGCGCCAGCCGCGACCCCGGCGCCACGCCGGAGCGCAGGCTGCGCTGCCAAGACGACAGCACCAGCTTGGAGACCGGCGTGACGACCTGGGTCTCGCCCAGCACGAAGCGCTCCCAGGCCTCCATGACCTGGCGCTCCGTCGCCGGGGCCGACGCGGGCGCTGGCTGGGACCGCCCGCTCCAGGGAGCGAGGGGCTGCCCGGCGGTGTCTTCGTGATCCATGAGGGTCTCCTTCGACACCTGCCGCCGCCTTCGCACAGGCGCGCGCGGCACGTCGTCGTGGACTCAACTGCCTGTTGTGGGCGGCCCGGAGGGGCCGTTGTCTCTGTCGCCGGCCGCATTGTGCGTCCGATGGCCTGGCGCCGGACCTAGGGTTTCGTTGCGCAGCGGCGCCAGCGCCACCCATGCCAGCAGCACGCAGCATCCCGCCACGCACCCACCGGCCGCCCACCGCACGGCGCCGGCCGGCAGCCCGCCAACATCCAGCGCCTGCATCACCAGCCAGCCGTTCAGGCCGACGATGAGCAGCGCGGCGCCCCAGGCGAGCCCGCGCAGCGCCGGCGGGCTGGCGAACTCGCCCATGATGCGTGCAGCACTCGTGAAACGTATCAGCGGCACGATGGCGAACGGCAACTGCAGGCTCAGCACCACCTGGCTGAGCACCAGCAGCTGCAGCACGCCCTGCTCGCCCGAGTGCATCAGCACCGCCACCGCCGGCACGATCGCCAGCGCCCGGGTCAACAGCCGGCGCGCCAGCGGGCTCATGCGCAGCCGCACGAAGCCCTCCATCACCACCTGGCCCGCCAGCGTGCCGGTGATGGTGGAGCTCTGCCCCGCCGCCAGCAGCGCCACCGCGAAGGCGGTGGAGGCGAGCGTCGTGCCCAGCAGCGGCGCCAGCAGCTCGTGGGCCTGGCGCAGCTCGGTCACCACCAGGCCCTGCGCGAAGAAGGTGGAGGCCGAGAGCACCAGGATCGCGGCGTTGATGCAGAAGGCGATGTTCAGCGCCAGCACGGTGTCGAACAGGTTGTAGCGGATCGCCTCGCGCTGGGCCGCGGCGCCGGGCGCGATGCGCCGCGTCTGCACCAGCGAGGAGTGCAGGTACAGGTTGTGCGGCATCACGGTGGCGCCCAGGATGCCGATCGCCACGAAGAGGCTGCCACCGTCGAGCCGCGGCACGAAACCGGCCGCCATCGCCCCCCAGTCGTGCTGCACCAGCAGCATCTCGAAGGCCATGCAGGCGCCTATGGTCAGCACCAGGGCCGCCACCACCGCTTCCAGCTTGCGGATGCCGTAGTGCTGCAGCGCGAGGATCAGCATCACGTCCAGCCCGGTGATCAGCGCGCCCCAGGCCAGCGGCAGGCCGAACAGCAGGTTCAGCGCGATCGCGCTGCCCAGCAGCTCGGCCAGGTCGCAGGCGACGATGGCGATCTCGCACAGCAGCCACAGCAGCAGCGAGACCGGCCGCGCATAGTGGGCCCGGCAGGCCTGCGCCAGGTCCATGCGGCCCACGATGCCCAGCCGCGCCGCCAGGCTCTGCAACAGCATCGCGATCAGGTTGGAGGCCAGCAACACCCACAGCAGCTGGTAGCCGAAGCGCGCTCCGCCCTCCAGGTCGGTGGCCCAGTTGCCCGGGTCCATGTAGCCCACGCTGATCATCGCCGCCGGCCCGACAAAGCCGAACAGCCGCCAACGCCCCGGCACCGGCAGGCGCATGTCTATGCTGTGTTCCAGGTCGGTCATCGCATCAACTCCGCAACTGCGCCATCGCGTGGCCGATCATGATCAGCAGGCCTGCGCCGGCGATGCACAGGCCCAGCAGGCGCCGCAGCCTGTGCACCGGGTGCAGCCTGGCCGCCCCGGCCCAGCCCGGCGGCCTCATGCCCGCCCCAGCCGTTCCGCCCCGCCGCCCAGCGCCGGGCCGGCGGTCGGGTCGATGTACTCGGGCTTCTTCGCGATCAGGGTCTGCGTGGTCAGGATCAGCCCGGCCACCGAGGCGGCGTTGCGCACCGCGCTGTAGCTCACCCGCACCGGATCGATGATGCCGGCCGCGACCAGGTCGACGAACTTGCCGCTGCGCGCATCCAGCCCGACGCCCGGCTTGGCATCCAGCGCCTTGCGCATCACCGCCTGCGGATCGAGCCCGCAGTTGGCGGCGATGTGGTGCAGCGGCTGCTGCATCGCGCGCTGCAGCAGCAGCACGCCCTGCTGCACATGGCCTTCGGTGCGCGAGGCCAGGCCCTCCAGTTCGCTGGATGCCCGCAACAAGGCCATGCCACCGCCTGGCACCACGCCCTCGGCGATCGCGGCGCGGGCCGCGTGGATCGCGTCCTCGATCAAATGCAACCGGCGCTTCTGCTCCACCGGCGTGGCGCCGCCGGCGAGCAGCACCGCGGTGCCGCCGCTGAGCTTCGAAAGCCTTTCCTTCAGCTTGTCACGCTCGACGTTCTGCGGCGCCAGCTCGTACTGCCGCGCCACCTGCTGGCGCCGCGCCGCGATCGCCGCCGGGTCGCCGGTGCCGGCGGTGATCACCGTCTGGTTGGCCGAGATGCGCACCTGCCGCGCCTGGCCCAGGTCGCGCAGCTGCACGCCGGCGATGCTGCCGCCCAGGTCGCGCGCGAGCACGCGGCCGCCGGTCAGGATCGCGATGTCTTCCAGCATCGCCTTGCGCCAGTGCCCGTATTCGGGCGGATGGATCGCGGCGACCGGCGAGCCGCCCTTGTCGCGCCAGGCCAGCAGGCTGACGACGCAGGCCGGCGCGACCTCGTCGGCAATGATCAGCAGCGGGCGCTTGGTCTCGGCCACCAGCGCGAGGATGGTCGCCACCTCGTCGGTCGACTGCAGGCGCTGGTCGGTCATCAGTATCAGCGGGTTGTCCAGCACCACCTGCATCTTCTCGACCTCGGTGATCATGTGGTGCGAGAGGTAGCCGCGGTCGAAGGCCATGCCGTCGACCACGTCGAGCAGGGTCTCGACGGTCGTGCCGTAATCGACATCGACGATGCCGTCGGCGCCGACCCGCTCCAGCGCCTCGGCGACCAGCCGACCGGTGGCTTCGTCGTTGGCCGCGACCATCGCCACCGCGCGCAGCTCCTCGCCGCCGCGCAAGGGCGTCGCCGCACGTTGCAGCGCGGTGATGGCTTCGGCGACGGCCAGCTCCAGCCCCTCGACCAGCTCGACCGGGTTCGCGCCTTTCGCGAGGCAGGCCAGGCCGTCCTGCACCAGCGCATCAGCCAGCACCGTGGCGGTGGTGGTGCCGTCGCCGGCGACCTCGTTGGTCTGCTTCGAGACCTCGCGCAGCACCTGCGCGCCCATGTTCTCGAAGGGATCCTCCAGCTCGATCTCGGCGGCGATGCTGACGCCATCGCGCGAG
>DATHWJ010000529.1:0-9280 GCA_035460745.1 Ideonella sp.
GGATCGCGTTCAAGTTGAGACCAGTTCGGTCCCGAACCTTCCTTTGGAGAAGGTTGACGAACGCTTCAACGCCACTGTGAAGCGGCTGGCGATCTTCCTGCAAGACGTGTGGGAGCCTTCGAAGCGCCTGGTGTTTCGGCCGGGGTGCGCTGGGAGGGCTTGCAATCGCACACCGAAAGACGCACGATCTCACCCGTTGACAATCGCAGCAGCGTGGTCAGTCCGACCGTGCTGGCGACTTGGAAGATTCCGGACAGCGACACCGACGAAGTGCGATTCGGTATCGCCAGGACCTACAAGGCGCCGACTGCTAGGGAGTTGATTCCTCGACGGTGGGTGGTTGCCCAGAACTCGGCAACTTCGCCCAACTTCCAAGGCAACCCCAACTTGCAGCCGGAACTGTCCTGGGGGCTCGACATCGCATACGAGCGGAACCTGCCCCGCGACGGCTTCCTCGGCATCAACGGCTATTTGCGTCAGATCGAAGATGTGATCCTGGTGCAGACATCCACTGTCAACGGTCTCTGGATTAAGACGCCTATCAATAGCGGCCGCGCAAGCGTGCTTGGGATCGAAATGGAGGCCAAGGGCAGGCTTCGTCAGCTTCTCAGCGGAGCGCCGGATCTGGAAATGCGCTTCAGCCTCACCAGGAACTGGTCACATGTTCAAAGCGTCCCGGGGCCAGGCAATCGGCTTGAACGACAGTCACCACTGCTTATCAACCTCGGTGTAGATTGGAGTCCTGGTCAGATTCCAGTGGCAATGGGTGGAAACTACAACCAGGAATTTGGTGGCGCCTGGCGCAACTCGGACACAATGTCAGGCCGGTCATACTCGATTCGGAAGCTAGACCTTTATGCGCTGTGGACGATTGTAGCGAGGACGAAGCTGCGCCTGTCTGCCACTAATGTTTTCGGGCTGCGAGAGAGATACGACAGCCGCTACGCAAACGGGACTTTGGCCGAGAATCAATCCGCGGCTTCGGAGGGCCCTCCACTCTTGAGCCTGCAGCTAGAGGCTGCCTTCTAGTCTTACTGTTTCACAAGTTTAGTCTTGGATTCAGACGAAGGCAGCACGGGCACCGTGGAAGGGTCTTGAGCAAGGCTGCTGCGATACGCAGCCGCAAGCTCGTAATGGACGATGGGACGTGGTGCTGCGTGCGCTGTTGACTTCATTGGGGCGGTCGAGCCAAGTGACCAATTTGGGCTAGCTGAAAAGCCGCCGCGCCGCCGCGCTGCCCGCCGCCAGGTCGTGGCTCTCCAGCGCGCTGTAGAGCCGCTCCAGCTCCTGCCCGATGGCCGTGAAGGCGCCCAGCGTGATGGGCGCGCCGTGGTCGTCGACCAGCGTCGCGTCCAGTTCGTCCGCCAGCATGCGCGCGGCGTGCTGCCAGGCAGCGAAGGGCTCGATGTCGGCCGCAGTCTGCGGCACGTCCAGGCTCAGCGTCATCTCGCGCAGCGCGGCATTGCCCGGGTCGTCGGCCAGCGCCACCTGGGAGTCGAAGGACAGCACCAGCATGGGCGGGGCGCCTTCTTCGGCGCCGGGCATCGCCAGCCGGCCCGGCACCGCGCCGGGCACGAAGCCGTGCCGGCCGGCCGTCTGCTGCAGGTAGCCGACCGACCAGGCGACCGAGTTGGCCCGCATCACCACCGCGAGCTGCGCGTCGTGCTGGCTGGCGAAGGCGTCGAGCTCGCGGGCTCCGGCCACCACGTCCAGCATGTCGGGGAAATCGGCCATCGCGCCCAGCGATTCGGCGAAGGCCTCGATCTTCTGCACGAACTCGGAGTATTCGATCTCGTTCAGCGCGCCGTGGCGGTTCGCCATCTGCACGCCGGCCTGGAACTCGCCGTAGCGCTGGCCGGCGCGCGGGGTCTCCCAGTCGCCGCTCTCGGTGTTCTGGCCCTCGATGTGGAAGGGCTTGGCCCCGGCGCGGCGGGTCGGCGGCAGGTGCTGTATCGCCTGCTCGCCGGTCACCGGCGCCTCCGGGCGGATCGCGGCGATGGCGTCGATCAGCGCGTCGATGCGACCCGGGCGGCGGATCATGGGCCGCACCGGCGGCACCAGCGGCGCGCCGTCATCGGCGGCCGGCGAGGTGGTGTCGGCAAAGCCGTCCGCGCCTTCGATGGTGACGGCGGCGCCGCCGCCCTCCACGCCGGCGCCCGCCGCCGGCTCGCCCGAGAGCGTGGGCTCGACCCGCGTGGCCGCCTCGGCGCTGTCCGGCACCGGCTGGCGCGGCCCCTTCTTGCTGGCCGACCAGGTGCTGTGCACCACCAGGCCGAGCAACACCAGGCCCGCCAAGATTGCCAGTGCCACGGTAAGAGTCATGTTCGTCATCCTGTGTTCTCGATATCGCGGTGCCGGGACAACAACACTCAGACCGCTTCCGCCATGCCAATTGCCGCTTCCATGTCGACCGCGACGATACGCGAGACACCCTGCTCCTGCATCGTCACGCCGATGAGCTGCTCCGCCATCTCCATCGCGATCTTGTTGTGCGAGATGAAGAGGAACTGCGTGCCCTTGGACATCTCGCTGACCAGCCGCGAGTAGCGCTCGGTGTTGGCGTCGTCCAGCGGCGCATCGACCTCGTCGAGCAGGCAGAACGGCGCCGGGTTCAGCAGGAAGATCGCAAACACCAGCGCGATCGCGGTCAGCGCCTTTTCGCCGCCGGACAGCAGGTGGATGGTGGAGTTCTTCTTGCCCGGCGGCTGGGCCATCACCTGCACGCCGGCGTCGAGGATTTCGTCGCCGGTCATGATCAGCTTGGCTTGGCCGCCACCGAACAGGCTGGGGAACATGCGGCCGAAGCCTTCGTTGACCTGGTTGAAGGTGGTGCTCAGCAGGTCGCGGGTCTCGAGGTCGATCTTGTGGATCGCGCCTTCCAGCGTCTGGATCGCATCGTTCAGGTCGGCCGTCTGCGCGTCGAGGAATGTCTTGCGCTCGCGCGCCGCCGTCAGCTCGTCCAGCGCGGCCAGGTTGACGGCGCCCAGCGCGGCGATCTCGCGGTTGATGCGGTCGATCTCGCCCTGCAGGCCCCAGAGCTTGACGCCGCCTTCTTCGATGGATTTGGCCAGGGCTTCCAGGTCCACTTCGGCGGCCACCAACTGCTCCAGGTACTGCGCGCCGCCCAGCTGTGCGGCCTGCGTCTCCAGCTGCAGCTTGGTGATCTGCTCGCGCAGCGGCTCCAGGCTGCGCTCGAAGCTCATGCGCTGCTCGTCGGCGGCGCGCAGCTTGTGCGAGAGCTCGTCGTACTCGCTGCGGGTGGCCGAGAGGGCTTGTTCACGCTCCAGCTTCAGCGCCAGCGCGTCCTGCAGGCCGGCCTGCGCGGCGGCGTCGTTGAAGCTGCCCAGCTCGAGCTGCAGCTGCTCGCCGGCTTGCGCGTTGTTCAGGATCTGCGCGCCCGCGGTTTCGATCGCGCGCTGCAGCTCGCCGCGGCGGGCGCCCAGCGCGCGGGCCTGGAACTGGGCTTCCTGCGCCTGCCGCTCCAGGCTGCGCAGCTGCTCGCGCGCTTCGGCCAGCTTGCGCTCGGCCCCGATCACGCCGTCTTCGAGCTCGGCGTGGCGCTCCTGGGTGACGCCGAGCTGCATGTCCAGCTCCTCGAAGCGCGCTTCACCGGTCACGCGGCGCTCGCCCAGCTCCTCGAGCTGGCCGTCGATCTCGGCGAGTTCGTCCTCCAACTGGCCGCGGCGGGTGCTGGTGGCCTCGGCCTGCTGCGAGAGCTGCAGCAACTGCACCTGCAGCTGGTGGGCGCGGGTCTGGGCTTCGCCGGCTTCGCGGCGCGCCAGCACCAGCCGCTGCGAGGCCTCGGTGTAGGCCGCCTCCAGGCGCACGGCGGCCGTGCGCGACTCGTCGGCGATCAGCGTCTGGGCCCGGCCCTGGCGATCGAGGTTCTCGATCTCCTGGGCGCGGGCCAGCATGCCGGCCTGCTCGGAGTCGGGTGCGTAGAAGCTCACCGCGAACTGGCTCACGGCGTGCCCCTCGCGGGTCATGATGACCTCACCGTGGGTCAGCTGGCCGCGGTTGGCGAGCGCTTCATCGATGTGCGCCGCGGTGTAGACGCCCTCCAGCCAGTCGTTCAGCAGCGCCTTCATGCCGGCGTCGTCCAGGCGCAGCAGGTCGGACAGGCGCGGCAGCGTCTGGTGGGTGTTGGCGATGGCCGCCTGGGGCAGCGAGTAGAAGGCGAGCTTGGCGGGCGGGGCGTCCTGCGCAAAGGCGCGCACGGTGTCCAGCCGGCCCACCGACAAGGCGCTCAGGCGCTCGCGCAGCGCGGACTCCAGCGCCACCTCCCAGCCGGTCTCGATGTGGATGCGGGTCCACAGGCCTTGCACGCCGTCCAGCCCGTGCTTGGCCAGCCAGGGCCTGAGCTTGCCTTCCGTCTGGACCTTCTCCTGCAGCGCGCGCAAGGCCTCCAGCCGGGCGCTGAGGTCGGCCAGCTTGCCGGACTCGCGGTTGACGGTGTCTTGCTGCTGGCGGCGCTGCTCGTCGAGCGCCGGCACTTCGTCATTGAGCTCGTGCAGCCGCGCCTCGGCGACCGCGCTGGTTTCGTCCGACGCGGCGCTCTGCTCGCGCAGGGCCGCCAGGCGCTCCAGGTCGGGCGCGGCCAGCGTCTGGCGCTCGGCGGCCAGGCGCTCGCGGCGGGTCTTCAGCGTGCGGCTTTGTTCGTCGATGTTGCGGCTCTCGGCGGCCAGCAGCTGGATCTGCTGCTGCACCTGCGTGACCTGGCCGCGCTGCTCGTTGGCGCGGGCTTGCGCGGCGCGCACGGCGTCCTCCATCGCAGGGGCGGCGCCGGCCTGCTCTTCGGCTTGCGCGGCGAGCACCTCGGCCTGCTCGTCGGCGGCGGCGATCTGCTCGGCGATGGTCTCCAGCTCGGCTTCGGCCTGGGCGCGGCGGTCCGTCCACTGCGTGTTCTGCGTCTGCAGGTCGGCCAGCCTGGCTTCGGCGCGCTGCCGGCCCTCGACGACGTAGCGGATGCGCTCCTCCAGCCGGCTGACCTCCAGCGCCGCCTGGGCCAGGTCGCCCTGGCGGGCGTGCAGCGCGTCGGACGACGCGTAATGCGCTTGCCGCACCGTCTCCAGCTCGGCTTCGACATGGCGCAGCTCGGCCAGGCGGGATTCCAGCGCATTGGTCGCCTCCAGCGACGCGAGCTTGACGCGCTCCTCCTCGGTGGTGGCGTCGCGGTGCTTCAGGAACCAGAGCTGCTGCAGCTTCAGCGTGCCGGTCTCCTGCAGCTTGCGGTACTGGCTGGCCACCTCGGCCTGGCGCTCCAGCTTGTCGAGGTTGGCGTTCAGCTCGCGCAGGATGTCGTCGACGCGGGTGAGGTTTTCGCGCGTGTCGCGCAGCCGGTTTTCGGTCTCGCGGCGGCGCTCCTTGTACTTGGAGACGCCGGCGGCTTCCTCGAGGAAGAGGCGCAGCTCCTCGGGGCGCGACTCGATGATGCGGCTGATCGTGCCCTGGCCGATGATGGCGTAGGCGCGGGGCCCCAGGCCGGTGCCGAGGAACACGTCCTGCACGTCGCGGCGGCGCACCGGCTGGTTGTTGATGAAGTAGCTGCTGGTGCCGTCGCGCGTCAGCACCCGCTTGACCGCGATCTCGGCGTACTGGTTCCAGGAGCCGCCGGCGCGGCCATCCTCGTTGCTGAAGACCAGCTCCACGCTGGCGCGGCTGGAGGGCTTGCGGTTGCCCGAGCCGTTGAAGATCACGTCCTGCATGGACTCGCCGCGCAGCTCGCTGGCCTTGGACTCGCCCAGCACCCAGCGCACGGCGTCCATGATGTTGGACTTGCCGCAGCCGTTGGGGCCGACCACGCCGACCCGCTGGCCGGGCAACTGGAAGGTGGTGGGGTCGGCGAAGGATTTGAAGCCGGAAAGCTTGATCTGGTTGAGCCGCATGAAACGAGGCGTAAGGCGGTGTCGCGGGCCGCCCCGCCAAAGCCGATGACGGCGCCACCCCTCCGCTCTAAGTTGTTGATTTATCTAGTAATTTTGGCACCGTGCGGGCTGCCGAAGCGGCCGCGATGATACCATTGCAGGCTTTGTCAATCACCTTTGGCCCTGATCGAGTTGTCCATGGCACGTTCCCCCGCCACCCGCAAGACCGAAGCGCAGCAGCGCGCTGTGCCCGCGAACCCGCCGACGGCGCCTTCCAAGGAGCTGCACGTCTTCCCCAACCCGGCGCCGGAACGCGACTACCTGATCCAGTTCCAGATCCCCGAGTTCACCTGCAACTGCCCGCTGACCGGCCAGCCCGACTTTGCCTCGTTCACCATCGAGATGGTCTGCGACGAGCTCTGCATCGAGCTGAAGAGCCTGAAGATGTACATGTGGAGCTTCCGCAACGAAGGCGCCTTCCACGAGAAGGTCACCAACGACATCCTGAGCAAGATCGTCGAGGTCACCCGGCCGCGCTTTGCCCGCATCAGCGCCAAATGGAACGTGCGCGGCGGCATCTACACGAATGTGATCGCTGAGCACCGTAAGAAGCGCTGGAAGCCGCAGCCGGTGGTCAGCCTGCCGACGCTCGGCTGAGAGACCGGAGCAAAGCAGATGGGCACGCTGGCCGAGCGACCGAGCTACCAGAAGTACGACGTGGCGGTGAAGCGCAGCGCGATCGACGGCTTCGGCGTCTTCGCCGCGGAGACCATCCCGCGCTGGCGCAAGATCGGCGAGGTGCGTGGCGAGTCCATCAGCGTGGCCGAGGCGCGCCGCCGCGCCGCGATGCTGGAGCGCATCATGATCGTCGAGATCTCCGAGCGCCATGCGGTGGACCTGGCGCAATCGACCGACCCGATGCGCTTCACCAACCACTCCTGCCAGCCCAACGGCCAGTTGCGCATCAGCGGCGGCCGGATCGAGTTCTACGCACTGCGCGAGATCGCGCCGGGCGAGGAGATCACGGTCGACTACGGCGAAACCCACCACGAAGGCCGGCTGACCTGCCGCTGCGGCGCGCCCGGCTGCATCGGCAAACTCTGATCCAGAAAAAGACATGAACCCGCTGCTCGCCAAGCTCAACCCCTACCCCTTCGAACGCCTGCGCGAGCTGAGCCAGGGCATCGTGCCCAACCCGGCCTTCAAGCCCGTCAGCCTCGGCCTGGGCGAGCCGCGCCACCCGACACCCCGGCTGGTCGAAGAGGCGCTGACAGCCTCGCTGAAGGGCTTGTCCAGCTACCCCGCGACGGCCGGCGAGCCGGCACTGCGCGAAGCGATGGCCGGGTGGATAGAGCGCCGCTACGGCGTGGCGCTGAATCCCGCCACGCAGATCCTGCCGGTCAACGGCTCGCGCGAGGCGCTGTTCTCGCTGGCGCAGACGGTGATAGACCCGACCCGGCCCGGCGCCACCGTGGTCTGCCCCAACCCGTTCTACCAGATCTACGAGGGCGCCGCGCTGCTGGCCGGCGCGCAGACCGCCTTCGCCAACAGCGACCCGGCCCGCAACTTCAACTGCGACTGGGCCGGCGTGGACGCCGCCACCTGGGCCCGCACCCAGCTCGCCTACGTCTGCTCGCCCGGCAACCCCACCGGCGCGGTGATGCCGCTCTCGGAGTGGCAGACGCTGTTCGAGCTGAGCGACCGCCACGGCTTCGTGATCGCCAGCGACGAGTGCTACTCCGAGATCTACTTCCGCGACGAAGCGCCGCTGGGCGCGCTGCAGGCCGCCAAGGCGCTGGGACGCAACGACTTCAAGCGCCTGGTGGTGCTTTCCAGCCTCTCCAAGCGCAGCAACGTGCCGGGCATGCGCTCGGGCTTCGTGGCCGGCGACGCGGCCATCATGAAGGCCTTCCTGCTCTACCGTACCTACCACGGCAGCGCGATGAGCAAGGTGGTGCAGGCCGCCAGCATCGCAGCCTGGAACGACGAGGCCCACGTGGTGGCCAATCGGGCCGAGTACCGCGCCAAGTTCGCCGCCGTCACGCCCCTGCTGGCCGAGGTGCTGGACGTGGCGCTGCCGGACGCCAGCTTCTACCTCTGGGCCGGCGTGCCGGGCGGCGACGACATCGCCTACAGCCTGGACCTGCTGGCTCAATACAATGTGGCCGTCCTACCCGGCAGTCTGCTGGCGCGCGAGGCCCATGGCGTGAACCCCGGCGCCGGCCGCATCCGCATGGCATTGGTGGCCGAACAGGCCGAATGCCTGGAAGCCGCGCAGCGCATCGTCGAGTTCACCCGCGCACGCACCGCTGCGCGCTGAACCCCTTTTCAGCCCCACGCTCCGAGAACACCATGACGCAGCAACTGCAATCCCTCATCGAACTCGCCTGGGAAGGGCGCGCCTCGCTCACCCCCGCCAACGCCGCGCCGGCGATACGCGAAGCGGTGGACCACGTGATCGCCGACCTGAACACCGGCCGCCTGCGCATCGCCGAGCGCCAGGGCGTGGGCCAGTGGACCGTCAACCAGTGGGCCAAGAAGGCCGTGCTGCTGTCGTTCCGCCTGAACGACAACCAGCCCATGCACGCCGGCGACCTGGGCTTCTTCGACAAGGTGCCGACCAAGTTCTCCAAGCTCGACGCCGATGAAATGCGCGCCACCGGCGTGCGCGTGGTGCCACCGGCCGTCGCGCGGCGCGGCAGCTACATCGCCAAGAACGTGGTGCTGATGCCCTCCTACGTCAACATCGGCGCCTATGTCGACGAAGGCACCATGGTCGATACCTGGGCCACCGTCGGCTCCTGCGCGCAGATCGGCAAGAACGTACACCTCTCCGGCGGCGTCGGCATCGGCGGCGTGCTGGAGCCGCTGCAGGCCGGCCCCACCATCATCGAGGACAACTGCTTCATCGGCGCCCGCTCCGAGGTCGTCGAGGGCGTGATCGTCGAGGAGAACTCGGTCATCTCGATGGGCGTCTACATCGGCCAGAGCACCAAGATCTACGACCGCGCCACCGGCGAGGTCAGCTACGGCCGCATTCCGGCCGGCTCGGTGGTCGTCAGCGGCAACCTGCCCAGCGCCGACGGCAAGTACAGCCTGTACTGCGCGGTCATCGTCAAGAAGGTCGATGCGCGGACGCGATCGAAGACGAGCCTGAACGACCTGCTGCGGGAGTAACTTCCCGCCGTTGGGCTATAGTAGCGGGATAAGCATCATCGACGAGGGGCACCCATATGTCTGCGATGAAACGCCTGTTGCAGCTGATGGCCGAGAAGAATGCCTCGGATATCTATCTCTCCGTAGGGGCGCCGATCAACATCAAGATCAGCGGCAACGCCGTGCCCATCAACCAGACGGTGATGACATCCGATGCGGTCAGGCAGCTGCTGTACGAGATCCTCACCGACAAGCAGGCC
>DATHWJ010000530.1:0-7443 GCA_035460745.1 Ideonella sp.
CCTGGAGTACATCGACCAGGTCATCGGGCTGCGCGAGGGCGTCAAGACCTACGCCTGCATGAACGGCCTGATCCTGCCCAACCGCACCGTGAACCTGGTCGATACGCACGTCAACTACGACCCGACGGCAGAGCAGATCGCCGAGATCACCGTGATGGCCGCCGAGGAGATGATGCGCTTCGGCATCAAGCCCAAGGCCGCGCTGCTCTCGCACAGCAACTACGGCTCCAGCAACCAGCCGTCGGCCATCAAGATGCGCACTGCGCTGGGCCTGCTGCGCGAGCAGGCGCCGTGGCTGGAGGTGGACGGCGAGATGCATGGCGACAGCGCGCTCGACGGCGCCTACCGCAAGGAGCTGATGCCGGACAGCCCGCTGATAGGCGACGCCAACCTGCTGGTGCTGCCCAACATCGACGCCGCCAACATCTCCTACAACCTGCTCAAGACCACGGCCGGCGGCGGCATTGCGATCGGGCCGGTGCTGTTGGGCGCGGCCAAGCCGGTGCACATCCTGACGCCGTCCGCGACGGTGCGCCGGATCGTCAATATGACAGCTTTGACTGTTGCCGACGCAAATGCCGCTCGCTGACAGGTGCATGACAGGCCCATGTTTACTCGCGATTAACAGAAGTCAGTAACCACTTTGCACACAAAGACCTGCCCATTTTTGGGGCAGTGGCCTTGTGGTTTTTTGCCTGTTCAGATAACATCTGGGTTTCAATCTTCAGGGTTAACCCGTGGCGTTTCTTCGTCCACTCACGGTGGAAAGGTCCTTTCGAAAGAAGGGGTTGTTCTTCACCGCTGCTGTGGCCGTGGTCTTCGCCACAGCGGCGGGCCTGGCAGAGGTCAACCGGGCGCAAGCCCGTGAAACGACCCCTGCCGCCGAGGTGGTGTCGCTCGCGACCCTGCCTGCAGAGGCCCGGCAAACCGAGCGCTTGATCCGATCAGGCGGGCCGTTTTCTTCATCGAAGGACGGCACCGTCTTCGGCAACCGCGAACGTTTGCTGCCACGCCAGCCACGAGGCTACTACCGCGAATACACGGTTCGCACCCCCGGCTCTCACGACCGAGGTGCTCGCCGTATCGTTTGTGGCGGCAGCCAAGTGACGCAGCCCGAGGCTTGTTTCTACACCGAAGATCACTACGCGAGCTTTCGTCGCATCGCACCGTGATCGGCGGCCCCGGTTACCCAAGCAAACTTCTTGACCACAGGAGAGGACCGCGACCATGCTCTTGCAGACAGTCCGTCCCAACATCGTGCAGGCGATACGCGCTTACCGGGTCGATGACCTGATGCGCGCGGCCCAGGAGTCGGGCCAGCACTTCTTGTTCGCCAATTTGACAGAGGCACAGTCCAAGCAGGAGGTGCTCGAGGGCATCGCCGCTTCGTTCACGTTCCCGCAGCACTTCGGCAAGAACCTCGATGCGCTGTTCGACTGCATGACCGACCTGGTCAACAAGTCCGGCTCGCAGCCCGGCTTCGTCGTCGTGCTGGAGCAGATCCCCGACAACCCGCGCTTCGACCGCGAGTCGCGGGAGCAGCTGCTCGATGTCTTCCGCGACGCCGCCGATTTCTGGGCGGAGCGAAAGATACCGTTCCGATGTTTCTATTCTTTTCAGTAGCCCGCTCCCAAGAATCCGGGTCATGGGAGCGGGCGGTGGAAACGGCCCCCAGCGAAAAGCCGGCCAGCAAGGCCAGCGCCAAGGCAGGCGCGAATGCGAATTTCGGCATGAACATGCCGATGATGAGCAGTGCGTTCGATACCGCGATGTGGCTCAACGCCGCATGACGACGCTGTCGATCTGAATCGCCCCGCCGGCACGCCGGCGCGGCACCCCCAAAAGGCCTGCAGCCTCTCCGCTGCGGGCCTTTTGTCTTTCAGGCGCCGGAAGCGCTGGACGTGGCTGGCACCGCCTGCGCCAGCGCGACGAACTCGGCCACCGGCACTTCTTCGGCGCGCCGCTGCAGGTTGAACTCGCCGCCGAAGCCTTGCTCCTCCAGCCAGCGGCCCAGCGAGTGGCGCAGCAGCTTGCGGCGCTGGGAGAAGGCGACGGCGACCAGGGTCTCGAAGCGGGCCACGTCGAGCGCCGCCGGCGTGGCCAGCGGCAGCATGCGCACCACCGCCGAGTCGACGCGCGGCGGCGGGTCGAAGGACTCGGGCGGCACCTCGATGATGGACTCGATGTCGTAGCGCCACTGCAGCATCACCGACAGCCGGCCGTAGGTCTTGCTGCCCGGGCCGGCCGCCATGCGGTCGACGACCTCTTTTTGCAGCATGAAGTGCTGGTCGGCGACGCGGTCGGCCGAGGCCAGCAGGTGGAACAGGATGGGCGTGGAGATGTTGTACGGCAGGTTGCCGACGACGCGCAGCGGCCCGCCCAGCGTGTCGGCCAGCGCGCCGAAGTCGACCGTCAGCACGTCGGCCTCGACCACGTTCAGCCCCGGCTCGCGGCGCAGCCGGGCGGCCAGGTCGCGGTCGAGCTCGATCACCGTCAGCCGCTCGCAGCGCTCGCGCAGCGGCTGGGTCAACGCACCCAGGCCGGGCCCGATCTCGACCAGCGGCTCGCCCGGCCGCGGGTTGATCGCCCGCACGATCTCGTCGATGACGCCGTCGTCGGTCAGGAAGTGCTGGCCGAAGCGCTTGCGTGCATGGTGAGTCAATGCAGCCCCTTGTCCGATGGGTACATCGGACTGTCCCCCGAGGGGATGCAGGCCGGCTTGGGAGCGGCCCGGCGCTCGGCCTGCGGGAGCCTTTCGCTCACTGCGGCAGCTCGCGCATCTCGATGTAGGCGCGCGAGCGCAGCTCGTCGACCCATTCGTTGTAGGCGTCGTCGAACTTGCGCTCGCGCAGCACATTGCGCGCTTGTTCGCGGGCCTGGCGCGGGTCGACCGGCACCTCGCGGCGCTCCTGCACCTGGATCAGGTGCACGCCGAAGCGCGAGACCAGCGGCTCGGAGAGGCCGCCCGGCTGCAGCTTGTTCATCGCCTCCTCGAACTCCGGCACCAGGCTGCCGGGACTGGTCCAGCCCAGGTCGCCGCCATTGGCGGCACTGCCGTCCTCGGAGTTCTCGCGGGCCAGGTCCTCGAAGCGCTTGGCGCCGCTGGCGACTTGAGCGCGGAACTCGCCCAGGCGCTTGGCCGCCGCTTCTGGCGTCAGCCGCGCCGAGGGGCGCAGCAGGATGTGGCGGGCCCGGGTCTGCGTCGCGGTCATGGTCTGCGCGTCGCTGCGCGAGACCAGCTTCAGGATGTGGAAGCCGGCGCCGCTGCGCAGCGGCTGGGCGGTCACGCCGCCCACCGCGAGCGGCTTGACGGCCTCGACGAAGGCGTCGGGGTACTTGTCGGCGGCCTTGGCGCCCATCACGCCGCCGCGCTCGCGGTTGGCGTCTTCCGAGACCGCCTTGGCGACGGCCTCGAAGCTCTCGCCGGCCTTGATGCGTGCCAGCGCCGCGTCGGCCTTGGCGCGCCGCTCCAGCGTCGCCTCGATCGAGGCGCCCTCCGGCACGGTGACCAGGATCTGCGCGATGTTGATCTCGTTGCTTTGCGACTTCTTGGTGCGCTGCTGCTCGAGGAACTGATCGACCTCGGCGTCGGTCACCTTGATGCGGCCTATCACCTCGCGCTCGCGGATGCGCTCGGCCAGGATCTGGTCGCGCAGGTTGTCGCGAAAGCGGTTGTAGTCCATGCCCTCGGCCCTCAGCCGCTCGCGCAGCGTCTCGACCGGGATCTTGTTCATCGCCGCGACGTTGGCGACGGCCCGTTCCAGCTCGGGCTCATCGACGCGCACGCCGCTGTCGCGTGCATAAGTGACGATGACGCGCTCTTCGATCAGCGCGTTGATGATCTGCTTGCGCAGCTCGGTCGCGGGCGGCAGCTTGGCGCCGCTGCGGGCCGCTTCGTCGCGGGCGCGCACCATGCGCTGCTCGACTTCGAGCTGCGTCACCAGCTCGTTGTTGACGACGGCGACGATGTAATCGACCGAGCGGGACGCCGGTGGCGAGGTCGCCGCGGCGGTTTGTGCGGGGCTCGGCAGAGCGGTCGTCAGGCCGGCCGCGGCCAGCGCCAGGCAAAGGGCGAGGCGGCGGCGAAATGGAGTCAGGGATTCAGTCATGGATTTACCGTGGACGACGAAGGCGCGTCGTCATCGCGCAGCAACTGGTAACCGGGGATATTGTCCTTCAGCGTCTTCAGCGGGTTGGTGCCCAGCTTGGACAGCCCGACCAGCTCCAGCTGCAGCATCAACTGCGTGGTGGCCTGGGTGCGTCCGGTCGAGACGCGCTGAGCCACCACCCGCCCTATCCAGCAGCCGGCGTCGTACTCCACGCCCAGCAGCGAGTCGGTGACGCGGCTGTCCTTCATGCTGTAGTTGACCCGGCCGACGCCGTACAAAGTTCCTTCGCATTGCCCTTGTTTACCTTGCTGGGCCGAGGCGCTGCGGTAGACCGGCCACTGCCAGCCGAGCTCGAACTGCTCGCTGATCTGGCGCGCAAAGCGGTAGGTCGCGGCCAGGGTGTGGAAGGGGGCGGGCTGGTAGCGCGCCGAGACGATGGAGCGGGCGACGCGGTCGGTGTCGGGGCTGTACTGCATCGTGCCGTCCAGGCGCCAGCTCGGCACCAGCGTGGCGGAGCCGAACAGCAGCAGGTCGGAGAAGCGGCTGGTGGTGGAGACGCCGTCCGGCGTCAACTCCACCTCGCGGAACTGGTAGCGCTGGGCGACGCCGAAGCGCAGCCGCTCGACGCCGGTCGATCGCTCCAGGAAGCGGGTGGTCGCACCCAGCGTGAGCTGGTGGGCGTCGGAGATGCGGTCGATGCCGGTGAAGGCGTTGTCGGCGTAGATCGAGATCTCGTTGAAGTCACTCGCCGCGGTGTCGAACAGCGGCAGCGCGGTCTGGTTGCGCGGCGGCGTGTTGACATAGTGCAGCCGCGGCTCCAGCACCTGGCGCAGGTCGCGGCCGAACCAGCTGCTGTCCTTCTCGAAGCGCAGGCCGCCATCCACGCTCAGCGTCGGGATCACCCGCGAGGCGCTGCGGCGGCCGTCGCTCATCGCCGTGTCGGTCGAGTAGCTGGCGGCGTTGAAGGCCAGCCTGGGCGTCAGCCAGCCCCAGCCGGGGTCGAAGGGCCGGCTCAGCGAGCCCAGCGCGTGCACCCGGTGGCCGTCCGGCCGGGCGTCGCCCAGCGGCTGGTCGCGCAGCACGAAGCGGTTGGCCTCGGTCTCGAAGCTGTATTGCAGGCCTTGCCAGGCATCGCCGCGCACGCGCACGCCGATCTGCGGCAGGCGCTGGTAGGGCGGCAGGATGGTCTCGGTGTCCTGCAGCACCTGCCAGCCTTGCACGCGGGCGTAGAGGGCTATGCCGGCCTCCCCGACGCCACCCCAGCGCAAGCCCTCCCAGCGCTGCGCCACCTGCAGGTCGGTCGGCAGCAGGCGCTGCGTCAGGCTGGGCAGGAAGTGCGAGAAGTCTTTCCAGTAGCCGTCGTCCGACGCGTGCTGCACCGAGGCGCTGTAGCGCAGCCCGCCGCCGAGGATCTCCCGGCTGCCTTCGTGCTCGAACTGCTCGGAGTGCCGCGTGCGGTCGGCCGCGCTGTCCCACGGCACCGTCTGCAGGTCGACGCGGCCGCTGTCGTTGGCATACAGGTAGCGGAACTCGCCCTCCACGCCCGGGCCGCGCCGCGTCGTCAGCGAGGGCGTCAGCGTGGCGTCGAGGTTGGGCGCGATGTTCAGGTAATAGGGGACGGCCACTTCCAGGCCGGCGCGGCTGTCCAGGCTGATCGACGGTGGCAACCAGCCCGATTTGCGCTCGTTGCCGGTCGGGAAGCTGAGCGCCGGCGCGCCCAGGATGGGCACGCCGAGGAAGTGCAGCACCGCGCCCTCGGCATGGCCCTCGTTCCGTGCGAAGTCGAGGTCCAGCTTGTCGGCGCTGAGCACCCAGGCAGGGTCGCCCGAGCCGTCGCGCGGGCAACTGGTGTAGTTGGCGTCCACGGCATGCACCTGGTCGGCCCCGACGAAGTCGATGCGCCGGGCCTGGCCGCCCGCGCCGGTGCGCGCAAAGTGGTAGACCGGATCGAGCACATAGCCTTGCCGGGTGTCGAGCCGGAGCTGGGCCTCGCTGCCCGCAAAGCTGTCGCCGTCGCGCTGCACCTTGACCTTGCCCTTGGCGATCGCGAGCTGGGTGGCCTGCAGGTAGCGCAGCGAGTCGGCGGTCAGCAGCAGGCCGGCCTGGCGCAGCTCTACATCGCCCTCGGCGAGGGTCTCCTGGTCCAGCAGGCTGCGCACCTCGCGGGCACTCAGGTAGACCGGCTGCTCCTTGTCGGCGGCGACGGTGATGCTGCCACTGCTGCGGTCCGCACCGGTATCGGCGCGCGGCGCGGCCGCAGGCTCCGCGGCGTGGCTGCCAGCGCCGCCGGCCAGCAGCCACGCGGCGGCCAGCGCCGCCGTCAGCGGCGAACGGCGTGCACGCAAGGGCTGGACTCGGGGCCGGCGACGCCGGGCAACAGCAGAGGGGAAGGAGTGAGCCAAACGCAAAAACGCCGGAGCGACCAGATAAGCGCGGCGGGCGCCGACAAAAGCTCGGCGGCTGCACGCTCGATGCGCGCGCCGCCGAAGTGTCTCGTGCAAGCGAACCGCCCCAGAAAGCGGCGGCTCGCAGCCCAGTCTACTTGAGCCCCGGGGTCGGCCCGACGCGGCGCGGCGGGTTAGTGGGTGCTCGGTAGAATGAAGATTATCCACGGGGCCGCGGTAACAAGGCGTTCCAGCCAGGCGCTGCCGTGCTGCCCACGCCGCCGCCGCCCGCGCGGGCGGCCCCACCCGACACCTGCCGCACTCCCCCTCGCATGAGCCCTACACCCCGCGCCGCCGCTTCCCCCATCGAGTGGCCCGACGCGGCGCGACGGCTGGCCTTCGAGCGCTGGTTCGAGCCGCTGGCCCGGCAGCACGGGCTGGACAGGGCCAGCCTGGCGCCCGCGTCGGCCGACGCCAGCTTTCGCCGCTACTTCCGCGTGCAGGGCGCCGCCGGCCCGCGCATCGTGATGGACGCGCCGCCGCCGCAGGAAGACGTGCGGCCCTTCGTGCACGTGGCCGGCCTGATCGAGCGGGCCGGCCTGCACGGCCCCTCGGTGCTGGCCGCAGACGACGAGCTGGGTTTCCTGCTGCTCAGCGACCTGGGCCAGGTGCTCTACCTCGACCAGTTGCGCGAGGGCGACGTGCGCCAGGCCGACCGCCTGATGCGCGACGCGATGCGCGCGCTGGTGCACTGGCAGCAGCACGTCGATGCCAGCGGCCTGCCGGCCTACGACGACGCCTTGCTGCGGCGCGAGCTGGCGCTGTTCCCCGAGTGGTGCGTGCAGCGCGAGTTCGGCATCCGCTGGACGCCGACCCAGCAGGGCCGCTGGGACGACGCCTGCAATCTGCTGGTGGCCAGCGCGCTGGCACAGCCGGTGGTGGCGGTGCAC
>DATHWJ010000531.1:0-1665 GCA_035460745.1 Ideonella sp.
CAGTCGAGGTACATCGGCAGCGACTGCGGCCGCACCTGGTAGAAGGCCACGCGGCCGCCGTGCGCGCCGGCGCGCTCGACGAAGCGCCACACCAGGTCGGCCGCCTCGGCCGGATCGCCGAAGGGCCCGTGCAGCGAGATCCAGCTGCGGCTCTGCTTGCCGAACATCAGGAAGCTGCGGCCCGAGTCGGAGAACATCAGGTGCTTGTCGCCGGTCAGCGCGAAGCAGGCCTCGGCCTGCGGGCTGGCGCGCACGATCGCCGCGGCGCGTGCCAGCTCGGCCTCGTCCGGCTGCGCGACCGCGCCGGACGGCGGCCGCAGCAGCTGCCAGCCCGAGTAGGCCAGGCCCAGCAGCGCCGCCGCGAGCAGCGCGCGCAGCGAACGCGGCGCCTGGCCGTCGAACTCGAACTGCCACCAGAGCCGGTTCGCGTAGCCCACCTCCTGGTAGGCGAAGAACAGGATGCCGAGGCAGCCGGCGAGCACGCCGCCCACCGCGAGCAGCCACTCGGGCTCGAGGCGCTCGGCGAACAGCGACGAGCGGCGGTCGAACTGGCGCCGCGAGATCACCAGCAGCACCGCCAGCGTGCCCAGCAGCAGCGCCTCGTTGAGCGCGATGCCCTTGGGCCAGGCCAGCACGGCGGCCAGCAGCGAGAGGCCGAGCGCGGCCCACCAGGCGGCGTCGAGCCGGTGCAGCAGGCCGCGCGCGACGAGCAGCAGCCCCAGCCCCGCGACGCTGCCGACGAAGTGCGAGGCCTCGACGATGGCCAGCGGCACCTTCAGCGCGAGCAGCTGCCGGGCGCCGTCGCTCTGCGGCGTGACGCCCGAGACCAGCAGCCAGACTCCGCCGACGCAGGCCAGCGCGGCCAGCAGCTGCGGGCTCAGGTGCACCGCCATGCGGCCGACCGGCGCGGCGATGCCCGAGCGCAGCTCGTAGAGCGCCAGCAGCCCGGTGGCCACCACCAGCGGCAGCACGTGATAGAGGCCGCGGTACAGCAGCAGTGCGCCCAGCACGTCGTGCACCGGCACATGCGGGCCGCAGGCGGCCAGCATCACCGCCTCGAACACGCCGAGCCCGCCGGGCACGTGGCTGAGGATGCCGGCCGTCACCGCGATGGCGTAGAAGGCGACGAAGCTCGGCAGCGCGATCTCGCCGTCGGGCAGCAGGAACCACAGCGCCGCGGCCGAGAAGCTCAGCTCCAGCGCGCCGATCGCGAGCTGGCGCAGCGCCAGCCCGACCGCCGGCAGCCGCAGCGACCAGCGGCGCCAGCGCAGCTGGCGCCGCCGGGCGCACAGCACGAGAAAGCCGAGCAGCCCGGCCAGCGCCAGCGCCGCGCCGCTGCGCAACAGCGCGGCCGGCAGGCGCAGCTGCGGCGCCACCTCCCCGGCCGCCCAGAGCAGGCCGAGCGCGCCGAAGGCCGTCATGCCCAGGCCGAAGGCGGCGGCGTTGAAGACGATCGCGCGCGCGATCTTCGGCGGCTCGACGCCGGCCGCGGCGTACAGCCGCATGCGCACCGCGCCGCCGGTCAGCGGCCCGAGCCCGATCGTGTTGCCCAGCGCGTAGGCGACGTACGAGGTCAGCAGCACCGTGCCGCGCCCGACCGACGCGCCGGCGTAGCGCAGCGCCGAGGCGTCGTAGCCGGTCAGCGCGAGGTAGCTCAGCGCGGTG
>DATHWJ010000532.1:0-1787 GCA_035460745.1 Ideonella sp.
TCTGCTCGGCCGTGCCCTTGTAGGGCACGTGGATGTACTTCAGGCCGCGGGCCGTGAAGAGTTCTTCGAGCACCACGTGCGGCGTCGTGCCGACACCGTTGGTCGCGATGCTGAGCTCGCCCGGCCGCGCCCGCGCGAAGCTGAACAGGTCGTCGAGCGAGCGCATCGCACTGCCCGCGGCAACCAGTGCCCCGAAAGTCACCCCGGAGACTTGAAGGATGGGCGTGGTGTCGCGCACCGGGTCCCACAGCACCTTGTGGGTGTGGGCCATGCGGAACACCGGGTACGGCAGCTGCGCGATGGTGTAGCCGTCGGGCGCGGCGCTCTGCAGGATGGGCATGGCCAGCGTGCCGCCGGCGCCGCCGCGGTTGTCGGTGATCACCTGCACGCCCAGGTGATGGCCGGCCAGCTCGGCCAGCAGGCGCATCGAGATGTCGGTGGCACCGCCGGCGGCCCAGGGCACCCACAGCGTGATGGGGCGGGAGGGGAACACCGGCCCGGCAGCCCGCACCGCCGACCAGGCGCCGCCGCCCAGGGCCCACCCGCCTGCACCGGCCAGCCACCGGCGCCGGGAGATGTCGGCACCCTTCCGTTGCGCGTTCATGCCGGCCCTCCGCCGCGCTTGGCCAGGCCGCCGAAGCCGCGCTGCGGGTCGTAGCCCCAGCAGGCGACGATGAAGAACACCGCCAGGCAGCCCAGCACCACCCAGGGCGCGAGGCCGGGGTCCTTGCCGTAGAGCGCGAAGCGGATCCACTCGATGGCATGGGTGAAGGGGTTGAAGCGCGCCAGCTGGTACACCCACTCGGCGCCCGATTCCTGCAGCTTCCACAGCGGGTAGAGCGCGGTGGACATGAAGTACATCGGGAAGATCACGAAGTTCATCGTGCCGGCGAAGTTCTCGAGCTGCTTGATGTGCACCGACAGCAGCAGCCCCAGCGAGCCCAGCATCAGCGCGCCGGCCACCAGCGCGAGCAGCGCATGCAGCCCGGCCCACGACAGCACCGGCAGCGTGGTGCCGAGCAGCGCGGCCACCGCGAGAAAGGCCAGCGCCTGCAGCACCGAGAGCACCGCCGTGGCCACCAGCTTGCTGAACAGCAGCCAGGGCCGCGGCAGCGGCGCCGTCAGCAGCAGCCGCATCAACCCCATCTCGCGGTCGTAGACCATCGCCAGCGACGACTGCATGCCGTTGAACAGCAGCACCATGCCGACCAGCCCGGGCGCGATGTAGACGTCGTAGGGGATGTAGGTGTCGTAGGGCTCGACGATGGCCACGCCGAAGACGTTGCGAAAGCCCGCCGCGAACACCGCCAGCCACAGCAGCGGCCGCACCAGCGCCGAGACCAGGCGGCCGGTCTGCTGCGAGAACTTGTAGAGCTCGCGCATCACGATGGCCTGCATCGCCTGCAGCCCGTGCAGGGGCCCGCGCCGGGCTGCGCCCGCCGCGTCGCGCGGGCCGGCCGGCGGCACCACGGCCTCGGAAATCAGCTCGGGCTTCATCGCGCGGCCTTGCAGAGTTTTTCCGGCGCGTCGGCACCGAGCGTGTCCAGCACGTTGCTCGGGTGCAGCAGGCCCTCGATGGGCGCCTGCGAGATCACGCCCTGCCCGTCGGTCAGCAGCAGGGTCTGGCGCAGCTGGCCGTCCCACGGGCGAAAGCTCAGCGCACTGCCCTTGGAGCCGTCGATCGGTGTCGTGGCCAGGGCCTTGCCCCAGGCGGCGGTCGGCCCCTTGGGCAAGGCAGCAGCGACGGTGACGAGCACCTTGCCTGCCAGCCACGCAGCCCAGTCGTG
>DATHWJ010000533.1:0-7892 GCA_035460745.1 Ideonella sp.
GGCCACCAGCAGGTCGCCGGCGCGGTTCTGCGCCATCGCCTGCATCGGGCTGCCGGCCATCGCCTCGGGCAGCGCGACCCGCTCGAATCCCTCGCCGACCGAGCGCCACAGTCCCTCGGCGCCCCCCATCCAGAGCCGGCCCTGCCGGTCGCGGAAGGCGCTGGTGATGCGGCCGCCCACCTCGGTCAGCTTGTCCACCGCCAGCGTCTCGCCGGGCCGCAGCCGGTAGAGCGCGCGGCTGGCGCCGCCGACCCAGAGGTTGCCGTCGGCACCGGCCGCCAGCGCGAACCAGAGCAACTCGGGCGGCAGCGCGGCGCGGTTGAGCTTGTTGCGCCGGAAACGGTCCAGCCCGCCATTGGTGCCCAGCCAGACCGTGCCCTCATGGTCCTCCAGCATCGCCAGCACGATCTCGCCGCTCAGGCCCTGCTGGCGCGAGAAGGCCGGCGGCAGCGAGCCGGCTGCACTGCCGGGGCGGCCGGCACCACCACCGGCACCGCCACCGGCACTACCGCGCTGCTGCCAGTCGGCCGAGGGCAGCCGCAGCACGCCCGGCGGCGTGCCCACCCACAGGCTGCCGCGCCGGTCGAAGGCAAAGGCGCCGGTCTCGCCGCCGAGCGAGAAGCCGCCCGACTCGGTCCGCTCGCGGCCCAGCGTCTCCAGCGACCAGGGCCGCAGCCCCGGCAGGCCCTGCGAGGCCCAGACCTGGCCGTCCGGCGCCTGCACCATCCAGGCGAAGCCGCCGGCCTCGCTGGCGCGGCTGAAGCGCGTCTCGCCCGGCCGCAGCACGTAGACGCCCTGGTCGGCCGAAGCCCAGATGGCACCCTGGCGGTCGGCCATCAGCGCATAGACGGCCTGGTCGTCGGGCCCGTCGGCCGCCCCGCCCAGGCCCACCTGCTGCCAGCGCTTGCCATCGAACAGCGCCACGCCGCGGCTGGAACTGGCCCAGGTGCGGCCCTGGGCGTCTTCGGTGAAAGCGAGCAGCGTGCCGCCCGGCAGGCCTTGCTCGGCTCCGTAGTTGTCGATGCGGCCGGCCGCCCATCGGCTGGCGCCGCCGAAGCGGTGGCCCACCCACAGCGCACCGGAGGGCAGGGCGGCCAGCGCCGAGATGTTGCGCGAGCGCAGGGTCTGGCCGGCCGGCGGCTCGAAGCGCTCGAAACGCACGCCGTCGAAGCGGAACAAGCCCGTCGCTGCCCCCAGCCAGAGGTAGCCGTCGGCCGTCTGCGCCAGGCCGCTGATGCCGGCGGGCGCGCCGTCGGCCACCGCCCAGGCGGTGTGGTGGTAGGGGAACCAGGCCGGGTCGCGATCGGCCGCCGCGCGGGCCGCCCCAGGCCCCGCGGCCAGCCCGGCCAGCAGGGCCAGGCCGCACAGGTGCAGGTGTAGGTGTAGGTGCAGCAGCGCCGCGCCTACCCGAAAGGGTAGGCCGGTGGCTACCCGTCGCAGGGTACCGCTCAAGGCAGGGCCTTTCTAGACTGCGGCGCAGGCCACACCGGGGCTCGCGCACAAGGCGGGCGGCGGACGCCGTAGCCCCTCTCCGACCCAAGAGGGGGCGCATGCAACCTACTCTGTCCATTTGGAACCTCGATGAAGCGCAACCTTGTACTCCCGCTCGTGATCGCCGCCGCCGCGGTCTGCCACCTCGCCCCCGCCTCGGCCGAACCGGCCCAAGCCTCCACACGCAATTTCGTGACCACCTTCAGCGACGGCGCCAAGGGCTGGAAAGGCCCCACCGGCAACGGCGGCGCCACCTTCATCGACGACACGCTGGGCAACGGCGCACCGGCGCTGCACACCCAGTTCGAAGATTTCGGCATCACCTTCCGCAACAAGCCCAGCGCCGCCAAGCTCGCCGGGCTGAAGCTGCCCGGCTCGGTCGAGCTCTCGCTGGACGTCAACACCTACTCGGTGGTGTACTTCTTCCAGAACGTGACCCGCGACCTGGTGGTTGAATTGCGCGACTACGACAACCCGCCCGAAGGTTACCCGTACGCCGCCGTCTGGGCCCGCATCGGCACGCTGGACGCGAAGAAGACCGGCTGGCAGCACATGGGCGTGACCATCGCCGACACCCGCGCCACCGAGCTGCCCGCCGGCTGGGGCGGCTATGGCGCCGAAGACGCGGTCGCCAACCCGATACTGCCGGCTGGCCGCAGCTTCGCCGACGTGGTCGCCGGCGCCGACGAGATCGCCTTCACCACGCTGGTGCCGGGCTGGGCCTTCGGCTTCACCAACTTCGACGTGGCGGTGGACAACCTGGCGGTGCGGCCGGCGGCCAAGCGCTGATTCAGGCGCTCAGGCCGCGACGACCAGCGGGAACTGCACCGCCAGGCCGTCGGCGACGGGCTGGAACGGCCGCGTCACGGCCAGCCGGTCGGCGGGCGACAGGCCGCGCCAGAGCCCGTCGCGCGCATTGCCGGCGTCGCCCTCCACGTACAACTGGGTCGTCAGCAGCTCGCGCGAGCCCAGCTTGACCTTGAGGTGGATGTGAGGCGTGCGGCCGCTGTAGGCCACCGGGCGCAGCGTGCGAAAGCGGTAGGCGCCGCTGCCGTCCACGGCGACCCGGCCGAAGCCCTGGAAGGCCGGGTCGGCGCGGCCGTCGCCCGGATGGTGGTAGTGGCCGGCCTCGTCGCACTGCCAGATCTCCACCACGGCGCCGCGCACCGGCCGGCCCTCTACGTCGGTGACCTGGCCTTGCAGCCAGGCCGCCTGCCCCCTGGCGTAACGCTGCGAGCCATTGGCCAGCAGGTCGAAATCGGTGTCGGCCGGCAGGCTGACGGGGTAGAAAGGCCCCTCGGTCTGGGCCGGCGTCAGGGCCAGGCGCTGCGGCTGCTGGGCCTGCAGGCGAGGCACCCAGAGCGGGGTGGCGAGGCTGGCGGCGGCCGCGGCGACCAGGCCGCGGCGGCGCGTGGAGAGCGGAGCGGGCTTGTTCATGGCGCCCACTCTAGTGCCGCGCGGCATGCCCGCATGGCGGCAGGGTGCAAATGGGCAGTGCGGGGGCGGTGCGGGGGGCGGCGCGCTGGGGCCGGCACGTCGGCGCCAGCGCAGCCGCTACAGTCTGGCCGGTGACCGAGCCGTTGATCGAACTCTCTGCCGTGCAGCACCGCTACGCCAACGGCGTGACCGCGCTGCAGCAGGTCGACCTGGCGATCCCGCGCGAGGGCTTCGTCAGCCTGCTGGGGCCCTCGGGCTGCGGCAAGAGCACCGTGCTGCGGCTGATGGCGGGGCTGGAGACGGCCAGCGCCGGGCAGGTGCAGCGCCACGGGCCGGCGGCCGGCGAGGCGCAGGCCGAGGCCACCGGCTTCGTTTTCCAGGAACCCACGCTGATGCCCTGGGCCAGTGTGTTCGACAACGTCGCGCTGCCGCTGCTGCTGCGGCAGGTGCCGCGCGAACGCATCGAGCAGCAGGTGGCCGAGGTGCTCGCCGCGGTGGGCCTGGCCGACTTCCGCCGCGCGCTGCCGCGCGAGCTCTCCGGCGGCATGAAGATGCGCGTCTCCATCGCCCGCGCGCTGGTCACGCGGCCGGCGCTGCTGCTGCTCGACGAGCCCTTCGCCGCGCTGGACGAGATCACCCGCTTCCGCCTGAACCAGGACTTGCTGAGCCTGTGGCAGCGCGCCGAGTCGCCGGCGCGGCGCGGCTTCACGGCGGTGTTCGTCACGCACAGCGTCTACGAGGCCGTGTTCCTGAGCCAGCGCGTGGTGGTGATGAGCGCGCGGCCGGGCCGCATCGCGCAGCAGATCGTGATCGATGCGCCTTACCCGCGCGAGCCGGCCTTCCGCGAGAGCGCGGCCTTCGTGGCCGGCTGTGCCGAGGTCTCGCACGCGCTGCAGCGGGCCAGCGAGGCAGCGCATGGCTGAGCCGGCACGCGCCACCGCGGCGCAGCGCTGGGGCGCGCCGCTGCTCGTCGCGCTGGGGCTGCTGCTGGCCTGGGAGGCGGTGGTGCGCGGGTACGAGCTGCCGGTCTACCTGCTGCCCGGCCCGGTCGTCATCGGCAAGACGCTGTGGGCCAACCTCGGCTCGCTGCTGCCGAGCTGGTGGTTCACCGTCAAGATCACGCTGGGCGCACTGGCGCTGGCGGTGCTGGGCGGTGTGCTGCTGGCGGCGCTGTTCACGCTCTCGCGCTGGATAGAGCTGGGGCTGTGGCCGATCGCGGTGGTGCTGCAGGTCACGCCCATCGTCGCGATCGCGCCGCTGATACTGATCTTCGTCGACAGCACGACCGCGGCGCTGCTGCTGTGCGCCTGGCTGGTGGCGTTTTTCCCCATCCTTTCCAACACCGTGATGGGCCTGCGCAGCAGCGACCCCGGGCTGCGCGACCTGTTCCGCCTCTACCGCGCGAGCCGCTGGCAGCTGCTGCGCCACCTGCTGCTGCCCTCGGCGCTGCCCTATTTCATGGCCGGGCTGCGGGTGGCCGGCGGGCTGGCGCTGATCGGCGCGGTGGTGGCCGAATTCACCGCCGGCGCGGCCGGCCGCGAGACCGGCCTGGCCTCGCGCATCCTGGAGGCCAGCTTCCGCACCGAGATCCCCAAGATGTTCGCCGCGCTGGTGCTGGTCTCGCTGACCGGCATCGCGATCCACCTGCTCACGCTGGGTTTGTCGCGCTGGCTGCTCGGCCGGTGGCACGATAGCGAGCGTTGAAGAAAACAGCAAAACGAGGAACCCCATGACCCGGACAAAGTCGTTGATGCTCGCCACCCTGCTGCTGGCCGGCGCCGCGCAGGCCCAGCAGAAGGTGGTCTTCGCCACCAACTGGAAAGCCCAGGCCGCGCACGGCGGCTTCTACCAGGCGCTGGCCGATGGCAGCTACAAGAAGCTGGGGCTGGACGTCGAGATCCGCCAGGGCGGCCCGCAGGTCAACAACCGGCCGCTGCTGCCGGCCGGCAAGATCGACTTCCTGATGACCGGCAACCTGCTGCACAGCTTCGACAACGTCAAGAACGGCGTGCCGGTGATCGTGGTCGCCTCGATGTTCCAGAAAGACCCGCAGGCGCTGATGGCCCACCCCGACCAGGGCTACAAGCGCTTTGCCGACCTGAAGAACGCGCCGGTCGCCTTCATCGCCAAGGACGCGCAGTTTTCGTTCTGGGCCTGGCTGAAGGCCGAGCACGGCTTCAAGGACGAGCAGCTCAAGCCCTACAACTACAACCTCGCCCCCTTCCTCGCCAGCCCCAGGAGCATCCAGCAGGGCTACGCGGTGGAGGAGCCGCTGAGCATAGAGAAGCAGGGCGGCTTCAAGCCACTGACCTTCCTGCTGGCCGACAACGGCTACAGCACCTACTCCACCACCATCGAGGCGCGGACCGAGATGGTGCAAAAGCAGCCCGAGCTGGTGAGGAAGTTCGTCGAGGCCTCGGCGACAGGCTGGGTCAACTACCTCTACGGCGACCGCCGCGCCGCCGACGCGCTGATCAAGCGCGACAACCCCGACATGAACGACGAGACCATCTCCGGCAGCGTCGCGCTGATGAAGCTGCTGGGCATCGTCGACTCCGGCGACGCCGCCACGCTGGGCATAGGCGCGATGAAGCCGGAGCGTGTCAAGGACTTCTACGACAAGATGGTCAAGGCGGGCCTGTACAAGGCCGGCGAGGTCGACCTGGGCAAGGTGGCGAGCTACCAGTTCGTCAACAAGGGGGTGGGGGTGGCCTTGAAGAAGCAGCTGGCGCCGTAGGCCGCCTGCCGGGGCGCCGGGCGACGCACCGGGCTGCGGGATAACGCTGTAGCGAATCGCGACACCGGCTGCGCCAGCGCGCACCCGGGGACCGTCCGATCCTGCGACAACGAGGGTGTGTCCCAGCCGGGGGTTAACCGCAGCGGCGGCGAAATTCCGCAGGCACATCAAGGGCTTGCGTGCGCCGCTGGCGGCTGTGCGCGTGTGGCACAGCGGTTGCGAAAAGACGGGGCATCGGCACCAGGCGGCCCCGCCTGCCGCCCCGTCCCAACAGGAGACCCCCCACATGAAAGCCGCAGTGCTGCACCGCTACGACGAATCGCTGAGCAGCGAACAGTTCGTGCAATACGAGGATGTGCCCGACCCGACGATAGAAAGCCCCACCGACGTGATCGTGCGCATTGGCGGCGCCGGCGTCTGCCGCACCGACCTGCACGTGGTCGAAGGCATCTGGCGCAGCAAGGTCGAGGTCGAGCTGCCCTACATCATGGGCCATGAAAACGCCGGCTGGGTCGAGGCCGTCGGCTCCGCGGTGAGCGGCGTGAAGGTCGGCGATGCGGTGATCTGCCACCCGCTCGTCACCAGCGGCCACTGCCTCGCCTGCCGGCGCGGGCAGGACATGCAGGCGGAGGAGAGCCGGTTCCCCGGCATCAATGCGAACGGCGGTTATGCCGAGTACCTGCGCACCGGCCAGCGCTCGCTGATCAAGCTGCCGAAGACGCTGGCGCCCAAGGACGTGGCGCCCTACACCGATGCCGGCCTGACCGCCTACCGCGCCGCGAAGAAGGCCTCGCGCCATCTGCTGCCGGGCGAGTATGCGGTGGTGATAGGCGCCGGCGGCCTGGGCCACATCGGCATCCAGGTGCTGGCGGCGCTGTGCGCAGCCGAGATCATCATCGTCGACCGCGCCGACACCGCGCTGCAGCTCGCCAAGGAATGTGGTGCGCACCACCTGGTGAAGGCCGATGGCCACGAGCTGGAGCGTGTGCTCGAGCTCACCGGCGGCAAGGGCGCCGAGGCGGTGATCGACTTCGTCGGCGAAGGCAACGCGATCACACTCGGGCTGGCGATGACGCGCGCCGCCGGCAGCTACTACATCGTCGGCTACGGCGGCAAGATCGAGATCCCGGCGATCGACATGATCACCAGCGAAAAGAGCATCGTCGGCAACCTGGTCGGCACCTACCCGGAGCTGGTCGAGCTGATGGCGCTGGCCGACCGCGGGCTGGTGCATCTGGCGACGCGCGAGTACCGGCTGAAGGACGCGAACCAGGCGCTGCTCGACCTGCACCACGGAAAGATCAAGGGACGCGCCGTCCTGATCCCCTGATCGCCTGATGCGCTGACGGCGACGGCGCCGCGGCGCCCGCTCCGACCCGATCCCGCTCCGCCGGTGCCTGGCCGCCGAGCGGAGCCCTGCGCCCGCGCGGCGCGCGAAGCTCGAACGAGGTGATGGCGATGGCCCTGATTCCGGTGACCGTGCTGACGGGTTTTCTCGGCGCGGGCAAGACCACCCTGCTGAACCGCCTGCTGCGCGGCGCCGAAGGCCGGCGTTACGCCGTGATCGTCAACGAGTACGGCGAGCTCGGCATCGACGGCGCGCTGGTCGTCGGCGCCGAGGAAGAGGTCTACGAACTGAACAACGGCTGCGTCTGCTGCAAGCTGCGTGGCGACCTGGTGCGCGTGGCCGGCAACCTGGTGCGGCGCCCCGGCGGTTTCGACGGCATCCTGATCGAGACCAGCGGCCTGGCCGACCCGGCGCCCGTCGTGCAGACCTTCTTCTTCGACGACCTGCTGCGTCAGCACACGCGGCTGGACAGCGTGATTTGCGTTGCCGACGCGCGGCACCTGGCAGAGCAGTTGCGCGAGATGCCGGAAGCCGCCGGGCAGATCGCGCAGGCCGACCTGGTGCTGCTGAACAAGGCCGACCTGGTGGATGCCGACACGCTGGCGGGCGCCGAGCGCGCGGTGCTGGGCTTGAACCCGACGGTCGAGCTGGAGCGCGCGGTGCGCGGCGATATTCCGCTGGAGCGGCTGCTGAATCGCGGCGCCTTCGACATCGCGCGGCTGCGCGTGCCGATGCCGCGCCTCGGTGCTGCGCGGGTCGGGCGCCCGCCGCACGTCTACCTGCCGCTGGACGCGGGCCGGCACGCCTCCGGCATCGCCAGCGTCTCGCTGAGCTTCGAGCGTCCGCTGGAGCGCAGCCGCTTCCTGCCGTGGCTGCAGC